>JAZUBZ010000021.1:0-52986 GCA_045638805.1 Eubacteriales bacterium | reverse complement strand
TTTATATACTCTTGGATTACCTTCTACAATGACTTCACGGTCTGTACACTTACGATAACAGTATTCCTGCTTCGTAAGTCCCGACAGTGCAACGATACGGTTTAGAGTATCGTGCTCTTCGGGCGAAACACGAAATCCCACGGTCACACTTCTGAAACGAGAGTGTTTATCTAAATTCTTTGCTGACATTTACGATGGCTCCTTTCTAAAGTTATTTAGTTTGTCAGCCATATCTATTTGCGTTGACGGGAATAGGTGAGCATAGTTATAAGTTATGTTAATGCTTTCGTGTCCTACTCGATCAGCAATTGCTACTGCAGAGTATCCCATCTCGATAAGAAGGGAAATATGGCTGTGACGCAGATCATGGATGCGTATACGTTTAACTCCTGCTTCCTTAGCACCTCTTTCCATTTCTCTCTGAAGATAGCTCTTTGTTATATTGAATACTCTGTCATGCTTTTGTAATCCATAGAGCTTTGCACAGTACTCCATTATTTCACCAACAAGGAAATCAGGCATTTTTATCACTCGATTACTTTTCTGTGTTTTGGGGTCTGTAATTACGTCTCTGCCTTTGATCCTCTGATAAGACTTATTAATGCTTACAGTACCACGTTCGAAATCAAAGTCTCCTGCAGTTAATGCTAACAGCTCACCCTCACGGATCCCGCACCAATACAGCATTTCAAACGCATAATATGAGGATGGCTTGTCCATTACAGCAAAAGCGAATTTCTGATACTCGTCTTTAGTCCAAAAGAGCATTTCACGGCTTTTGGCTTTGCCCATATTTCCAACCTTAGAGGCGGGATTTTCACTCAAGCCATAGAACTTAACGGCATGATTAAATATGGCGCTGAGCTGATTATGAAGAGTCTTGAGATATACGGGAGAGTACCTTTTACCGTTACTGTCACAGCTTTTTATCATTTCATTTTGCCAAGCAATAATATCTCTCGGCTTAATTTCGTTGATCTTTCGCTTTCCGAAGTAAGGCAGTATCTTTGTTCGTATGATATGTTCTTTGGTGTGCCATGTGTTTTCTTTGACACGATTTTTCATATCAACCGTGTAAGCTTCAATAAAGCTTGAAAAGTTCATGCTGAGATCGCCTTGAGATTTATTGTTTATCTCACGTTCCCAAGCAAGTGCTTCGCGCTTCGTCGGAAATCCTCTTTTTGTACTTTGTTTTCGATTTCCTTGCCAATCGGTAATTCGATAGTAAACCATCCAGGTGTTTGTTTTTTCATCTTTGTAGACTGACATTAACTCATTTCCTTTCTTTAGATTTTGTTGCATCGTAACAGGTCTTTTCTAAAAAGTACTGTTTGCTGACTTTACCTGAAATAGTGAAAAAACCTTGTTTTTTAAGTTCGGCATTCATTGTTCGTATTACCTTATAAGCAAAGGATTTTGAAACCTTGAGTGCCTGGGCGACGTCATCGACCGTCATATAATAATCCTCAAACATTACGTTCACCTCCTTTCGTTATGCTTATATGCTTTATAATATATAAGCAAATTATGTAATATGGATAAAGTGTCTGCCACGAAAGGACTTAACGCGAAATGTTTAAGTATCTTAATTATACTAAACAAATAGCGTTAAGTCAAGTGGTTTTACAAAGAATACTAAACAAAATTGTTTAGATTATCTTGACACTGCTTAAACATTTATGTTATACTTATTGCATAATATATAAGTTTGGAGTAGATTTGCTATGGGAATAGGAGAAAGAATAAGATTCTTCAGAAATCTAAAAGGTATGACACAAAAGCTACTCGGTGTTAAAGTCGGTTTTCCTGAGAAAACAGCTGATATACGATTAGCTCAATATGAATCCGGAAAAAGGACGCCCAAACCGGCGCTGACTGAGTCCCTTGCGAATGCATTGAATGTTTCTACATTAGCGTTAAACGTTCCTGATATTGATACTTACCTTGGATTAATGCATACATTGTTTGCATTAGAAGATATCTACGGCTTGAAAATAGACAAGCTTGATGGTGAAGTATGTTTGCATCTCGATAAAAACAGAGAAAAAACGTACAGTTCATTATATGATTCTTTTAGTGCTTGGCAAAAGGAAGCTGAGAAGTACCGTAAGGGTGAAATCAGCAAAGAGGAATATGACCGTTGGCGTTACCGTTATCCTAAATTTGACAATACCCAGTGTTGGGCAAAAGTGCCTTCGCAGGAACTCAGCGATATGCTGGTGGAATCCTTGAAAAGTGATGTCCAAGAATGAAAGAGCAGGTGTTCACATGAATAAGAAGATATATATTTGGACAATCGTAATTTCGTTGTTACTACTAATTCCAGCCTGCATTTGGGATTGTAATATTTTAACAATCTTATCTGGTATCGGTTGTAGTGGTATTGCAGCTGCAATTATGGCAATTTTCCTTGACATGGCATCACTAAAAAAAGAACATAAACGCAAAGCCAAAACACGAGCAATATACTTCAGAGAACTAAAAGAACAGTTAAAAATGATGATTGAACGAATTCTTTGGTTCGATGAAAGATTAAACGATAACTTCGATTGGGATAAAGATCCAGCAATCTACTCGACTTTTCAATACATGCTTTATGCTGGTCAACAATATCCCGGCGAAGAAAAAATCTCATTTGAAGAAGCCGAATCAAGATTGAACGTACTGAAAGATAAATACTCTCTTGATCAACAATCGAAGATGCAGGTAGATCATCTGCAAAAAGTTCAAAAGATGTTTATGATTTTAGCCGCAAGCGGAATTACACTACTATCAGAAGCGAATTCGATTAAAGAGTGTCGAATAGAACTTGATGCAGAAGATTATATGTCTCTCAAAGAAATCGAGAGCATGTGTTTTCAAATTTCATTGGGCGTATCTCTGATGTGTAAACCAAATAAGAATTATGGCGCAGCGATACTATCACTTGTATCAGCTTATAAAACGATTTGTAAGGTAGGAAACTATACCGATAAAATAAACATAGGATTACATGGCACAATCAAGATGACCGAAATATAAAAACAAAAAGAGCTAACAGACTTTGTAACAAAAATCTGTTAGCTCTTTATTTATGAATAATCTGAAATGTTGTCAAAACGTTGTCACGAGGCTTTTGATGTCCTCGAATCCCCTTTGTTTATAAGGGTTTTCAGCGTTTTTTGGTATCATTCCCACTCGATAGTACCGATCGGCTTGGGTGTTAAGTCGAGCAGTACGCGGTTGATTCCTTCAACCTCGTGAGTGATACGGTTTGTGATGTGATGGAGGATGGAATAGGGGATCTCCTCGATAGTTGCGGTCATAGCGTCGGTGGTATTTACCGCGCGGATGATTACCGGCCAGCCTTCGTAACGGCTTTCGTCACGTACGCCTACGCTCTTGATGTCGGGTACTGCGATGAAGTACTGCCATACCTTCTCAGCGAGACCGTTCTTGTCAAACTCCTCGCGAAGGATAGCGTCTGCCTCACGGAGAGCGTGGAGTCTGTCACGTGTGATAGCACCGAGACAGCGTACGCCGAGGCCGGGACCGGGGAAGGGCTGACGGTATACCATTGCATGGGGGAGACCGAGAGCTTCACCAACAACTCTTACTTCATCCTTGAAGAGGAGCTTGATAGGCTCAACGAGATCGAACTGAAGGTCCTCGGGAAGACCGCCTACGTTGTGGTGAGACTTAACTGCCTTCTTGCCCTCAGCTGCCTTGATGCTCTCAAGGATGTCGGGGTAGATAGTACCCTGAGCGAGGAAGGAAATACCTTCAAGCTTGCGAGCCTCGTCAGCGAATACGTTGATAAATTCAGCACCGATGATCTTTCTCTTCTTCTCGGGATCAGCAACGCCTGCGAGAAGGTCGAGGAAACGGTCGGTAGCGTCTACATAAATAAGGTTAGCATCAAGCTCGGCCTGGAAGATCTTGATAACGTTCTCGGACTCGTCTTTTCTCATGAGACCGTGGTTTACGTGTACACAAACAAGCTGCTTGCCGATTGCCTTTACGAGAAGTGCAGCTACTACTGATGAGTCTACACCGCCGGAGAGGGCGAGAAGCACTTTCTTATCGCCAACCTGAGCTCTGACCTCGGCGATCTGCTCGTCGATGAAGGCCTTTGCAAGCTCGGGAGTAGTGATACGAGCCATGTTTTCGGGTCTTACGTTGTTGCTCATATTATTTCTCCTTTAATAATCAGTTTGTATAGTTATCGAAATATCCCTGAACAAGGACTACGGGAGTACCCTTGTCACCGGAACCGCTGGTAAGGTCGCAGAGAGAACCGATAAGGTCTGTAAGCTGTCTGGGGGTTGTACCCTGGGATGCCATGTTACCTACAAGGTTGTCACCCTTTGCCTTGATGCTTGCGGAGATAGCCTCGCGGAGAGCTTCCCCGGAGAGATCCTTGAAATCGTTATCTGCAAGGTACTTGAGCTTAAGCTCGTTGGGAGTACCTACGAGTCCCTGTGTGAAAGCAGGAGAAACTACCGGGTCAGCAAGCTCCCAGATCTTACCCTGAGGATCCTTGAATGCGCCGTCGCCGTATACCATAACCTCTACAAGCTTACCTGTAGCCTTGAGGATCTTGTCCTGAATAGAAAGAACGAGGGGTTCTGCATTTCTGGGGAAGAGCTTGATCTTGTCTTCGGTAGACTTGTTAGAACCAAGAAGACCGTACTTTTCGTTGCAGCCGCTTCCGTTTACGGGAGCGTTGAGGATATCATCAAGACCGAGAACGATCTTTGCGCCTGCAGCCTTAAGAATTCTCTTTGTACGAGCTCTTGTATGAATGTCGCAGGTGAGAACACAGTCTGTATAGTTAAGGATAGCCTTCGCCTGATTTGCGAAAACGATCTCAACCTCAGCGCCTGCCTCGCGAACGATGGATGCATAGTAATCAACGTAATCCACGCCTGTGAATTCGTGGAGGTTTACCCCGAAGAGCTCACGGTACTTCTCAAGAGAGAGTACGTCTGAGTAAGGGTTAACACCAGCCTCGTCAAGCTTGTCGAGGCTTACAAGCTCGTTACCAACCTCGTCGGAGGGGTAGCTGAGCATAAGCACAATTTTCTTTGCTCCCTTAGCTATACCGCGCAGAGAAATTGCGAAACGGTTACGGGAGAGGATGGGGAAGATAACGCCGACGGTCTCACCGCCGAGCTTTGTTCTGACGTCTTCAGCAATGTCATCGACAGAGGCATAGTTACCCTGTGCACGTGCTACGATTGATTCAGTAATGGAAATGACGTCGCGGTCACGAAGCTCAAAGCCTTCGTACTTAGCAGCTTCAAGCACGCTGTCGGCTACGATAGTCGCAAGATCATCACCTTCACGGATGATGGGGCAGCGGATACCGCGGGAAATTGTACCGACTCTTCTTGTGTTCTGTTCCATAATCTTTGGAATCCTTTCTGTAGGTCATAAGACCTTTAAAAAAATTGTGCCGAAAGCAGTGGCACACCACTGCTATTCGCATCATTACGATAATACGAAAAAACACATTTTTATTATATAACAAAATGAGCAAAAATTCAATAGGTTGGTTTATTATTCACAAAAAATTCTGTTACAAATCTCAAAAAAAACGCAGGCAAATTTTTGAGCAAATTTACAAAAACAGATTTTTATCGAAAGCTACTGATTGTCCACATCACGTATATTCTATCCATTTTCTTTTATTATAATTCACCCTCAACTGTAAGCAAATGCATTGGTATCCAATTTCAAGACATGACTGAATGTATTTAACAGCGATCCTCAAACAAACAAATGTACAAAAACTTTGTCGATCATTCTCTAAAGATCGCAAGGGCTTGGGGTAAAGCCATGTGTCGCACTCCGCAGAGCACTTATCCGCATTTACTAATAATTAAATCTTTGTGTAATTTGACAACCCCTGTGTCAAAACACAGGGGTTGTCAATAAACTGAAGCCTGCTGTCAAATGACAGCAGGCTTATTTTTTACAGTGCGCCAAACATCCACATTACGAGAAGTACCATACCGACAAGTATCAGTGTTGCGGGAATGAAAAGCGTTATAAACGCCGCAATTATCATTGCAAACTTATCTTTCCACGTAACTCCTGCTTCCTTGAAGCGGTCGGAAAATTCTTTCTCATTTTCGGGTGTTGACTTTTTCAGTTTCTTCCACCAAAGCATGGGAAATACTCCTTAATTATTCCTCAGTTCCTCTGTTGCTTCTCTTCTCCATCTTAGGAAGCTTAAAGAGGTAATTTCCGTTCTCGTCGATCTTCTTCTCAGCGAAGTGACAAGCTACGAAGTGACCGGGTTCAACCTCTGTAAGCGGAGGGGGAACACGGGAACACTTGTCACAAGCCATGTAGCAACGAGTGTGGAACTTACATCCTGACGGAGGTCTGATGGGACTGGGAATGTTACCCTCAAGAAGAATTCTTTCCTTATTGAGAGCTTCAATATCAGTAGTGGGGATAGAGGAAAGCAGCGCTACGGTGTAAGGATGACGGGGATCGTCAAACACTGTTGCCGCATCTGCAAGCTCAACGATGTTACCCAGATACATAACGCAGATTCTGTCAGAAATGTATCTTACGACGGAAAGGTCGTGGGAAATGAACATATATGTGAGGTTTTCCTTTTCCTTCAGTTCCTGAAGAAGGTTGATGATCTGTGACTGAATGGATACGTCAAGAGCTGATACACACTCGTCACAAACTACAAACTTCGGCTTAACGGCAAGCGCACGTGCGATGGAGATACGCTGACGCTGACCGCCGGAGAACTGGTGAGGATATCTGTGGAGCATATACTCCTGAAGTCCGCACTCAAGGACCGTATTCGTGATATGCTCTCTCATCTTGGGAGAGCCGGGCTTGTAGAACTTGTGAGTTACAAGACCTTCCTCGATGATCTGACCGATGGTGAATCTGGGGTTAAGGCTTGAGTAGGGGTCCTGGAAGATGATCTGGAGGTCACGGCGGAGGCCGCGCATCTCAGAATACTTAAGTCTGGACAGGTCAATACCTGTATCTCTCATTGCCTCATACTTAGCAAACTCAGGATCGGACATGTGCATAGCACGTAGAGCATCAAGACGGCGCTGAAGGTCATCTGCTTCCTTGTCGAACTTAGCGATCTCAGCCTCATATGCATTCTTTTTAGAAGTAAGCTTTGCTACCTTTCCTTCAAGCTTAGTTCTCTCTGTGCTTTCAAGAGAAGAGATATGCTCAAGCTCAACGAGAATGGGACGAAGCTTAGCTTCAACGGCGTTTCTCGCCTCATCCTGACAGAAAAGCTTAAGAATAAGGTCTCTACCCTCATTGTTATCATCCTTTGCGTAGAAACCGCCGAGGAGCTTAACGATGTGATTAAGGCAAGTCTGCTCTTCGCAGAGAGCAAGGTTTCTATCCTGAAGCAGATAGAAGTCTGCATTGTCTTCACCGCCGACAGCTTCAACCTTAGCCTCAAGGTCACGCGCCTTTGCGCTTGCCTTTCTGAGCTTGTTTTTATATCTGTCAAGGTGAACAAGTGTGTCCTTAACGTACTTAGGTGTCAGCTTGTCAAGTGTTGTACCGTAGTACATAGTAGTACCTGCGGTCTGAGGGTAAAGCTGAAGGAGGGTACGTCCGAGCGTGGACTTACCGCAACCGGACTCACCAACGATACCGATAGTCTCACCTTCATAAATATCGATCGTAATATCCTCGTTAGCGCGAACGTAAAGCTGCTGCTTCTGGAAGACAGACGATTTCGCAACGGGGAAATACTTCTTAAGATTAGTTATTGACAGTAATTTCTTTGTGGGCATCTGAAAGTCTCTCCTCCTTGTTAGGATAAAAACATCTGATCTTCTGACCGCCGCCAACGTCTGTCAGCTTAGGTTCTTCATCAATACACTTCTGTGTACAGTACTTACATCTGGGCGCGAACTTACAACCCTTGGGAAGATTAAGCGGATGGGGTACTACACCGGGGATGGGCTCAAGCTTACCCGTAATATTATCGATACGGGGGATTGAATACATAAGTCCCTCAGTGTAGGGGTGACTCATCTTGGAGTCTGTAAATATCATCTTTGAGCTGGCCTGCTCAACAACCTGTCCGCAGTACATTACAACGACGTCGTCTGCCATCTCATTGATTACGCCGAGGTCGTGAGTAATGAAGAGGATACTTGTTCCCTTCTCACGCTGAAGGTCGTTCATAAGACGGAGGATCTGCGCCTGAATAGTAACGTCAAGTGCTGTTGTAGGCTCGTCAGCGATAAGGATCTTAGGCTTACATGCAAGCGCCATCGCGATCATAACACGCTGACGCATACCGCCGGAAAGCTGATGAGGATACTGCTTGATAACAGCCTCAGGGTTGGGGATCTGTACGTCGTAGAGCATCTTAAGTGCTTCTGCTCTCGCCTGCTTCTTATTCATACCCTGGTGAATGATGAAGGGCTCACTGAGCTGACGCTCTACTGAGAATACGGGATTAAGTGACGTCATAGGCTCCTGGAAGATAACGGAGATCGCATTTCCGCGGAGCTTGTACATCTCGTCCATGGGAAGCTTGGTAAGCTCTCTGCCTTCAAAGTATACTTCGCCCTCGGCAATGTAGCCGTTGGAGTCGAGAAGGCGGAGAATACTCATAGCAGACACGGATTTTCCTGAACCGGACTCACCAACGATACCGATGGTCTTACCGGGTTCAAGAGAATAGGAGACGTCGTTTACGGCACGAACCGTGCCTTTTTTCGTTCTGAAATGGGTATGCAGATTTTTAACTTCAAGTAACGGCATTATATCGTCTCCTTATCTTTCAGAGTTACCCTTGGGGTCCATTACGTCGCGGAGGGTATCACCGACAACGTTGATACAAATTGTTGTGATAGCAAGGAATATTGCCGGGAAGAGCCACTGCCACCACAAGTTTGAGATAATGGTGAAGTTGTTAGCTCCGTTAAGCATATTACCCCATGTCGGTCTGGGAGGTGTAACACCGAAACCGAGGTATGACAGAGATGTCTCGGTAAGCATACAGCCTGCAAAGTCAAGTGTCAGAGTTACGAGAATTACGGAAATTACGTTGGGAAGGATGTGCTTGAACGCGATCTTGGATTCCTTAACGCCCATTGCCTTAGCGGCTGTTACGTACTCGGACTCACGTGCTACGAGAACCTGACCTCTTACAAGTCTTGCAAGACCTGTCCAAGTCAGAACACCAAGGATACACATGATAAGGAATATCTTAGCATTCTCGCTCCAGGGAAGGCTTCCCATGATAGCTGAGAGGATAAGTGCGAAAGGAAGGAAGGGGATCGCGGAGAAGATCTCGGTAACACGCATGAGGAAGATATCTACAGCGCCGCCGAAATATCCGGAAATACAACCTACGATAATACCGATTATGGATGAGATGATAACCGCAACAGCACCGATGGTCATTGTCATCTTACCACCGTTGATGATACGCTGGAAAATATCCTGACCGTCACCGTTTGTTCCGAAGATGTACCCCTTAAGGCCCCACTTGGACGTTATCTTACCATCCTCGTTTACTGCATAGTTCTGGAAACCGGCAGAAAGAATGTGGTCAGCAGACTCAGCCCTACGGGGAACGTTAAGCTGTCCCCACGTGTTGTCACCGCAGGAATAGAGGTTACCGCGGTCTGTACGGATAATGTGGTGATGATGACCGGAAGAAATATCAATAACCTTTTCGCCATCTTCCATATCACCCATAGGAACTTCATTAAGTGAATAGTCACCTGAGAAACCAACAGTTCCATCTTCAAGAATGAAAGCAACGTCTTTCTGAGCCGCGCTGAGAGAAACGATCTTACGTCCACCAAGGAACTCGAACATGCTGACAGTTTCTTCGTCAAGGTCGCCTCTTACCTTGGTATACAAGCCCTTCTGAGACGTGAAGATAGCATTACCGTCTTCCTGAACACAAACAACGTAGTTAAGAGTAAAGTCGATGTCTACGATGGGAGTGGTGTTAAGTGATATAGCTTCAAGATTATTATAAGCGTTCTTGTTACCCCAAAGTATCTTCGAACCGTCTTTCATAAGGATACAAGATGCCTGATATCCGCACTCAAGCTCTTTGATATCGTCAACGTTTACAGTTCCACCGTTAGCGATATCTTCGGGCAGACTATAAATATTGGGGAAAGCTGTTTCATCGAAGTAACCAAACTGACCGAGTCGATCATTACCCCAACCGTATACATGACCCTCTTCATCAATAGCGATAATATGGTCATAACCTGCAGCTGCATAAAGGATCTTTGAGTTCTTAACAACCTCGGGAATGTCAGCAATGTCAACGCCTGTAGTACCAAGCTTAGTATCGCCCCACACTGCTAACTTACCGGAATTTGAAATACCCACTGAGAATGATCCGTATGAATCAATAGACTTGATATCATCGGCGATCTCCTTAGGAACAGACATCATACCGAGACCGGGTCTGATATTCTTCTGGGTAGTCTCTTTATATGCATCATCATAATTAGGCATAAAGAGAGGGCCAAGGAAAACGAGAAGAAACATTCCGATAACTACACAAACGGCAAACATTGCACCCTTGTGAGAAATAAAGCCACGGAAAACCTGTTTTGCTGGGCTGACGATCTCTTCAACGTCTGCCTGTCTTGCGCGCTCAGCAGCGGTCATGGGATCAAAATCCTCAAGCTCACGTGCTGAACCGAAGAACAGTCTCTTAAACCATCTGCCGATGGTTCCGAAAAAACCGCGCTTCTTGGAGGAATTATCTTTATTATTCATTTTGCTCATTTTATATTCCTCCTATTACTTATTAACACGGACTCTGGGGTCAACCAGACCGTATGCGATATCGATGATAAGGTTACCGAGAAGAGCGATGGTAACGTAGAACACCTGAAGGATCATAATAACGTCGAAGTCAGATGTACGGAGAGAAGTGATCATAAGGTCACCCATACCGTTAAGTCCAAACATCTGCTCGATCATAAGAGAACCGGAGAAGATGCTGAGGAACCAACCGATTACGAGAGTCACGATAGGAATAAGCGCATTTCTGAATGCGTGAGAGAAGATAACGATCTTTTCTCTTACACCCTTTGCTCTTGCTGTCTTGATACAGTCAAGAGAAAGTGCGTCTATCATAGAAGCACGTACGTATCTGGTCATGCTTCCGAGAGAACAGAACGTCATGGTGATGAGAGGAAGTGCGAGGTAATATGCTCTGTCCTTAATGTATTCCCAACCATGGAAGTCTGAACCGGGAGTCTTCATACCGCTGGGCGGGAACCAGTGAAGCTTTGAACAGAACAGCCAGATAAACAGAATAGCAATAATAAACACAGGTAAGCTGTAACCGATAATAGTAAACACGCCTACGAACTTATCGCCGCGGCTTCCCTTCTTTACTGCGCAGAGAATACCGAGGGGAATGGTTATTCCAAGAGCCAAGATAGTAGAGAAGATATTGATAATTACCGTGTTCTTCATCGGAGCGGGAATAACGTTTACAACGTCATCCTTTTCCTGATAGGAATAACCGAAGTTACCCTGAAGAAGACCGATGTAGTCACCCTTTGCATTGGGCATAACACCAACCCAACGGAGGTAACGTACAAGCTTATTATTGGTATCAGTACCGTATTTGATCTGATACTCTTTGTACAGTTCATTAAACTTCGCCTTACTTTGTTCGGGAGTAAGGTGACGCATTGTTTTAACCTGTTCATTAGCTTCCGTGTAAGCACGGTTACTGGGCACCAGGTTATATATCAAAAAAAGGAGAAAAGATAATATGATCAGAACCACGAACATATATCCCAGTCTCTTTAAAATATACTTTCCCATATTTTTCTCCATTTAGCCTGAATGGCATTGATAGGATTTTCATATCTCAGCACAGACAACTTGTCCGCACTGAGTTTAACTCAAAAGAAATCAACAGTTTTGACGGATTTTCCGAAAGCAAAACTCTGTTTTAAGTTTTTCACCCTCTGCATAAAACAGAGATGTGTTTTCGGAAAATAAGGAACCGACTTATAAAGTGCCGTTTTCCCGCAATTTTGCGCTCATCTGTATTATTACCCGATATGGGTATTAAGAATTACATAAAGTCTTAGCTAAAAACAAAAATATGTTAAATAACAAAATGTGCGAAAATACTTGAAAATCCGCCGCCGCATATGGCGGCGGCGGAGAAATTCAATTTTCATTTCTAACGTTTTACCGTCAGAAGTCGGCTAAACCGAAACTAATTATTCAGCAGTCTCAGTTGCAGCAGGCTCTGTCTCGGGAGCTACGCCCTTCTCGGAATCAGCAAGCCAGTAAACGTCTGCCATATCCTTGAGGTAGCAAATAGAGTAGTTATCATACTCAGCAGGATCGATTGTCCAGTTGTAGGCGTAATCGTATGCAGCAGATGTAAAGCCAGTAGCGAAGTTAAATACGGAATACATAGGTGTACCGGAGTAGTAACCGTAGATCTGTGCCTGGTAGAGCTCGTCAAGCATGGGGTTAAAGTCACCGATGTTGTTCCATACCTTCATACCGATAGCTTCGATGTTGTCATTCTCCATGAAGCCGGTAACGAGAAGGTCAGTAAAGTCGTTATCAGCTGTACCGAACCAGTTGAGTACGAGAGGCATGTAGTAGTCGTCTCCTACCTTAGTGGTCTTGTAAGCGCCGTCCTTAGACTTGTAGTTGATGTCGTTTTCTGTAGCCTCAGCTGCAGGAATCTTCTTGTAACGAACACCATCTGTGTACTCGCCGCCTTCAGCGTTGTAGATCCAACCGCCAGCAACGAGAACTTCCTTAGCGGAGTCAGCAGATGTAGCGAATGCATCAAGAGTTATACCGAACTCCTGAGCCTTCTTGTACATCCAAGAACCTGTGTAGTAAGGACCGTTAACAACTCCACCGTAACCGCCTGTGAATGTCTTAGCGAATTCAGCGCGGTCCATGCAGTATGCGATAGCCTGACGTACTTCAGTGAACTGAACGGGACCGTAGTCAGCACGGAAACCAAGCTTACCGTAACCTGCACGGCTGTAGTTGATGGTATCGTACTTACCTTCGTTGTTCTTTACGAGTGTAAGAGCCTCGTCTGTCCCATTACCGCCTGTGATACCTGCGATGAAGTCGAGGTTACCAGCCTCAAGGTCCTGAAGCTGAGTCTTGGAGATGATGTACTTGTAAACAACCTTTTCGATTGCGGGAACAGTACCCTCGTAGTTACCCTTGAAGTAGGGGTTCTTTACGAGAACTGCGGACTTGTCGCCCTTGTCGTAGGATTCAACAACGTATGCACCTGTGTAGGGATATGTTGTGTCTGTGTTTCTGGATGTCTCTTCGATGAGAGTTGCATTTACGAATGCATCGCCGTCCTTAGCGTAGAAAGAATCTGTGAGGTATGCGCCGTTACCGTCGTCCTTAACCTCAGCATCACCGATCCACATTGCTGCCCATTCGGGAGCAAAGCCAGCGTATGTGATATCATAGTAGTAGGGGAGGAAGTCTGCGGAAATGGTTACAGAGAACTTGTATGTATCAAGAAGTCTGAGACCGGAGAGTTCCTTTGTAGCGCCCTCAGCAGCTTCGCCTGCGTAAAGCTTGAAGCTGTCGAAACCAACGATGGCCTTACCGGATTCGTGGTTCTTCTGAGCTGCAGCCTCTGCTACGGGAGAGGAGAATACGAGAGTGTGTACGAGGTAGTCCTTAGCAGTGATAGCTGTACCGTCACTGTACTTAAGGTCATCGTAAATCTCGATTGTGTATGTCTTTGTGCCGTCTTCGTTTTCAACAGCCTCGTGAGACTTAACAACTGTATCGTTCCATACGTAACCGCCTTCCTTAGTGGTTACAACGGTACCGAGACCTGTTGAAAGCTCTTCAACGTCGAGGTCAGCTGCGCCGGGGTTGTTACCACCGAAAGTGGAGTAACGGAACTTACCGGAAAGCTCGGTTGTGTTACCGATAATGATGCTCTTGTCTTCCTTAGCACTTGTCCAGTCGATAAGTGCGCTGGTTACATCCCAGTAGGGGTTTGTGGGATTTTCCTTAACGCCACCGATCTGTGTGTTAAAGAGATCGTAGTACTCGTTGGAGTAGAGCGGAATCTCGGGAAGGAGATAGTTCCATCTCTGGATGTAGAGCTTCCACCACATAGCGTAAACGTCGTCAGCAGTCTTGTACTTGTCGCTGCCTTCGGGAACTTCGCAATTGTAAACCATTGCGCGGGAAAGGAAGTCCATACCAAGCTCGTACTTGGTGCCATCCTTTTCGATGTAAGCGAAGCCTGTTTCAGGATCTTCGGTTACGTCTGCGATTGTTACATCGTCACCGTACTTCTTGTAGAGGGAGATGTAATCGCCGTCGTACTTGCCGTCCTCGAGTTCAACACCGTACTTCTTACCTGCAAGGCTTACAGCTGCATCAGCGTTACCGTTATCTTTGTTACCGGTCTCGTCATTGTCACCTGTCTTGCCGCAAGCGAAAAGAGAAAGTGTCATTACTGCAACGAGGAGTATTGCGAGTAATCTTTTCATGAGAGTTTTCCTCCATTAAAATAAATTTTTATATAGCAACTCTTTATGCCAAAAGAGTCAACTACAAATCATGTATACGAATAAATACTTAAGTGTTGTTTACGGTGTAACCGTAAACAACAAAATGACCGGTCATTTTGCGCCGATTTCATTTTTCTTTTTTATATATCCGTACTGCATATGAGGATTATATCATACTTTTTATGTTTTTGCAAGGTGTTTTTTTGCATTATGTTAAAAAAAGCAAAAAAATTATTGTTTTTTTCGTAGCTATACACATTCAAAATACATTTTTTTCCAAATCAAGTATTTTATTTTCCAATTCCGAAAAGCTACCGCATGAATAATTTGAAACGTCATCCTTCATATGGTTGATAAGGCAGTCATCAAGAAGGAACGTATCCATACCGATTTTTCCCGCCACCATATCGTCACCAACGTCATTTCCGACCATCAGACATTCCTCAGGTAATAAACCAAGTTTTTCACAGATGGCGAGATAATACTTCGTATTCGGCTTACAGTAGGATGAATTATCATAGGTAGTTATCAGTTCAAAATCGTTCGCATCAAGTCCTGCCCAACGCAAACGGGCAAGCGTCGCCTCCGGCGGAAATAGCGGATTCGTCGCAAGGACCGCGCGAAGTCCGAGCCTACGAACGAGCTTCACTACCCTGTCTGCTACGGGAGTGTATCCACAGACGTGGCGCACCTCGTCAAACTCGTTTTTATAGAATTCGTCGAACACGGGAAGATGAATTCTTATTCCCTCACCCATAATATCAACGAAAGTATCGAAAAAGACTTCCTCGTTAGTACGTACACCATCGTTTTTCACCATTGCGGCACTTCCCTTCCATATCGCTTTTTCGAGAAGCACGGGATCGTAGCCAAAGGGCGCAACCTTACGTATAAGCCGGGTAAAATAATCCTTTATGAATACGTCCTGATCCATAGGGAGCAGAGTTCCGTCCAGGTCAAAAAGTACTGCTTTGATCTTCATATTAATATATGTGTCTCCTTTCAATATATTCCTCACGCAAATCAGATAAAGAATATTCTTTCGAGATATTTTCTAGCAGGAGCATAGATCGCAAGGAAGATGAGAAACGCGCCTATGAGCACGAGAGACGAAAGGGGATATAAGCTCCATCCGATAAATCTGCTGACACCGAAGGTATATTTTGCAAGAAATTCCATGGGAAGCATACACAGTCCTATGAAACAGAATGCACCGCCTAAAATATATAACCCGCCTTTTTTAATGTAACGAAACAACGCCGTCATAGCTGTAGCAGTAAGTCCTATACATCCGATAATTGGAAATGCGAAGGACAAAAACCATCCGCCGTCCAATGCAAGATCAATGTGAAGGACATATATTCCCGCCGCCACAAAAGAGCAAGGCACGAATATCACGGGATTCGGAGAGCGGAACCACATTGGAAACACTGCTATTATATATGTAAGAAGCAAGGCCCCAACCACGTAACCCGACCACGTTATCTTTCCATATACCTTCAAGTCACAAAGAAGCACGGTTACAATCGGAATTATAAACATAGCAGTCAAAACCGCCGCAGTTACAAGGGACTTATTTATCTCGGGAAGCTTTCCGTGAGGATATACATCCTCTCCCTTGGGCTGTTTCACATCCGGGTGAAACACTACCGTTCCGCAAAGGGGACATTTTTTCTCATTTTCCCCGAGCTTAACACCGCATTTTACGCAATACATCAACGTACCTCCTTATCTCTTTTTCGCTACGTTACCACTTTCAACGGCATCCATATTGCTGCTTGCTGTGACAGAGATACCCATATCACGAAGCACTTCAAAGAAAGCAAGCTCAAGATAGGATTCTCTGATATTTCTTGTAAAATTAAAGAACATCTTCCCACCAAAAGATATAACACCGCTGTTATACGGCGCGGACGCCTGCGTACCGAGAATAAAATCAAACCTTTCAATATACGGTTTCATCACGTCGGGAAGCTTCACATCTCCTAAATTGGACAGAGTAAGGCAGGATTTTCTCTCGCCCACAGTATCAAAAACTGCCTTCATCACGAAATTTTTGATAAAAAGCGGCATTACTCTGACTATCATCATTTTTTCGCTGTTCACGTTTGTGGCGATCTTGGACGACATCTGCTTTGCAGTTACGTCAAGACCCATGTGATGAGTTATGACCTTACATATTTCTGCAAAGGTGTACTCACCCAGCGATGGACGGATCTCAGGCGTAGTATACAGTGCAAAGTTGCGAAGGCTTTCACTTTCGAAGATATTACGCAGATTTACAGGAATAAGAAGCTTTATAGGCAATCGCCTTTTAGGAGATATCACCTGTGTCTTTTGAAGATTTTGCAGCGCCATCATCATGGCCGCACACAAAAACGTATTTATGCTGACTCCGTATTCCTTTGCCTTGGCTTTTACTTCACTTACCGACATTTCAAGACAGGTGATGATAAGCTCGCCTGCAGGATTTCTGTGACCGTCGAGATGCCACGCAGTCCTCTCTTTTCTGCTTGCGGGAACATCTGCAGCATATTTAGGGAAGCTGTCCTCGATCTCAGCTTCTTTCGGCTCCTCAAGTCTGCCAAGTACTCCGTATTCCGCAGGTATCTGCAGCCCATGCTTTTGATGGAGATATTCGGCAACGAGTGTCTTAAGGAACACAAGTCCGCCGTTACCGTCGGTTATAGAGTGAAATATCTCCACCGCTATTCTTGAACGGTAAACGATAACTCTGATAGCACACTTAGCAGTTTCAGCATTAGTCATTCTTGTGAGTGGATAGCTCATCTCCTCCATTATCTCAGGAGCTGAAGATAACTGCTCAAGGTAGTACCAGAACATACCTGCTTTAAGTCTTACGGAAAATGCCGGGAAACGGCGCACCGTTACGTCAAGAGCTGAACGGAGGATCTCCTCGTCCACATCCTCCGTAAGAGTTGCGGAAAGTCTGAATACGTTACTCCATTGTTCGGTACGCGCCGCAGGATAGATCTTCGCCGCATTATCAAGAGGCATCCAACGGAGCTTTTCCTCCTGACCCATTACCGTATCAAGAAATCTTCCCATTTCAGAAAGATCCTTTTTATCCTCCGAAAGGCCGTACAAGAGATAGCCGTGCCAACGGGCAGACGCCACGTGAAGTCTGCTGTCAACGTGTGCAGAAAGCAGCTTTTCATGCATTTTTATCGAGTCGTCAAGCATTATCTCATCGCCGCCTACAAAGATTATTGACGGAGGCAGTCCGTACAAACTTGCAAACAGCGGGGACGCCAATGGTTCCCTCTTATTCGTAACGTAGCTGTCGGCAAAAAAGTTCAACAGCTCAGGTGTCATGGACGGATCACATTCAAGATTAGTTTTATATGATTCACCGGACTGAGTCATATCAGTCCACGGCGACATGGCAACTATACCGCACGGCATATCCATGTTGAGGTCCCTCAGCTTAACACAAAGAGAATAGCAAAGTCCTCCTCCCGCACTTTCACCGCAAAGCACAATACGGCCTGCAGAGTATCCTTTGGAAAGGAGATACATATACGCCTCAAGACTGTCGTTCACTGCCGTGGGAAATGGAGCCTCCGGGGCAAGTCTGTATGCAGGACAAAATACTCTTGCGCCGAATCTTTCTGCAAGCATTGAGCCAAAGCCAACCGCATATTCTATCCCCCCGCAAGTATATCCGCCACCGTGGAGATAAAGTATTACTCCACGTCTTCTTTCATCTCTCGGTATGACCCAAGCGCCTTCAAAAGTCTCAAAGGTATGCTTTTTAACCATAACAAGGTCTCTGTATCTGTGCTCTGTAAGTTCACCAATCATATTCTGACCGCGTCTTATAGTCTTAAGCGAACGGGTGGAAATGATAGGCTTTATCATTCTCAGTCTTGCCCGTACCGTCTTGGCTGAAAGCGGCATAATACTGCTCCTTTCTGTTTATTACCTGTTTTACGTCCCCCGTTTATTCCGCGGGTAGTCCGTCGCGGGAAAGCTCACGGAGCTTATTCGTTATCACTTCAAGAGACTCGTAGAATACAGCACGCTGTTCTTCAGTAAGATCACCGCCGGCTATCTTCACAGCAAGATTGGCTCTGTCTCTTACAAATCCGGCAGCTACCCTTCCCTCTTCAGTCAGACGGAACACCGCACGGTACAAATTTTTATTTACACTTTCCTTTGTAACGAGTCCCTTTTGTTCCATAATAGCCATCATTCTTGAAACATCTGCCTTATCCTTACCGGATATCTCGCATATCTGGGGCGCAGTGAGTCCATCAGGATTACGAAACAGTGTAGTAAGATATATGGCGTGAGGCCCTTTAAGTCCATGCTTCTCCATTTCTTCGGAAGCGAGTCTGTGCCAATATTTTGATATTTCGGAAATAGCGATCGAAAATCTCTCAAATCTGTCGGTCATTGCCTTCTCCTTATATATAATTGCAGGAATATATTTAGGGGTTGATAATTCAACATTTCAGTTATATTATACACAAAAAAACGCGATTTGTCAATGTTCAGTCTCAACGCAGTCCAGCTACACAGTTGTACTGAACAAAACTTTACATTTCACTTGACATGTGTAAAGTTCTATGTTATAATCACTCACACGCAGGGATTCACCATACAGTAAGTAACAGGAAGGTATATAAGGGGACAATCAATGAAGGCAGACGAAAGAAGACAAGCTATTGCAGACTATCTGCTAACAAAGGAAACAGCTATCACCGGAGCTGATCTTTCGAAAGAGTTCGGTGTATCAAGACAGATAATCGTCCAGGACATCTCTGCTTTGAAGAAGTCGGGTTATGACATAATCCCCACACATTACGGATACGTTTTACGTAAAACTCCCCATGTCGAGCGAATTATTAAAACCTATCACACCACATCGGAAACAAAGGATGAGCTTTCAATTATAGTTTCTCTCGGCGGCACTATCGTCAACGTGTTCGTTTGGCATAAGGTATACGGTAAGCTTGAGGCAAGACTCGGTATATCAACTATGGCGGACATTGACCGTTTCATCGAGGGTGTAAGAAGCGGAACCTCCGTTGAGCTCATGCACATCACGGGCGGCCATCATTATCACACCGTTCGCGCACAGAATGAAGAAACGCTCGACAGGATCGAAGCGGAAATGGACGCAAAAGGTTATATTGAAGAATAATAAAAAAGTATCGGTACGTTTGTTCCGATACTTTTTTATTTCACTATAAACTTACGAAACTCCTTAAAGCAGTCAGCGTCACTTTCTATGTATATCTCATTCCACGCTACCTTTGCAAGATGTACGCAAAGAAAGCTCTTAGCGTTCAGTCTTTTGGAGCCGTTAACAAGATGCACCTTACCCGGAAAGCGGGTCGCTGCTCTGTTAAACTCAATCACGTCGGCACCGGTCGGAAGCTCAACTTTATATAAATACTTTGTCTTTTCCACCGCAGAAACACCTTCCTTTCAATATCTTGTGTATGTAAATTCATCTTAACACAACTGTATTATATACACACTTCCCCACTTTGTCAACTGTATTTTAACTTCAAAAATCACTTTTGGATGACTGCATAAGCACTTGGTTACTGTAAATCGGTTATTGTTCTACATGCACAATATAACTGTGCTATTTTTGTGCAATGTGACAGAGACGTAATTTCGCGGTTCTATTGACAAATTGGTCTACATGATGTAAAATATAATTGGTCTACAGAGTGTAGAATTCATTGAAAGGGGTTAAACAAAATGAGTGATTATCAGATGGGTACAGCTGAAGCAAAATTCGCAGATATTATTTGGGAGAGAGAGCCTATCTCGTCAACTGAACTTGTGAAGATTGCCGCAGAGGAGTTTGATTGGAAGAAGTCCACCACATATACTGTGCTGAAGCGCCTTTGCGAGAAGGGTATATTCAAAAACGAAGGTGGCAGTGTAACGAGCGTTATAACGAAAGAGGAATTCTACGCCGCAAGAAGCGAGCAGTTCGTAGATGAGACCTTCGGCGGTTCCCTGCCTGCGTTCATTGCCGCGTTCACAAAGAGAAAAACTCTCTCAAAAAGCGAGCTTGACGAGCTCCGCCGAATGGTGGAGAAATACGAGGAGGAATCAAAATGACAGACATATTTTTAAAAATACTTAATATGAGCTTGTCCGCTACCTTCGTGTGCGCCGCAGTAGTCTTAGCAAGGATTTTACTCCGTCGCGCACCCAAGTGGATAATGCTCATCCTTTGGGCAGCCGTTGCAGTAAGGCTCATTTGCCCCATATCATTCGAAAGTAACGTCAGCATGATACCGACGTCCGAAGCGATTCCGCAGGATATCGGCATTGCCGACACGCCCACCATACACAGCGGTATCGGAGCCGTAGATAACGCGGTAAACCCGTTACTACAGAGTGGTACGCTTGCACCCACTCCCGAGTACAGCGCAAATCCCATGCAGATTTTGACGTTTATTGCCTCGATAGTTTGGGTAGCGGGAATGTGCCTGATGCTTCTTTATACGGTGGTCAGCTATGTCAGGCTGAAGCTACGGGTAAGAATATCACTTCCCATGGAAGGAGAGCATAATGTTCGTCTCTGCGACAGTATCGATTCGCCTTTTATATTAGGATTTATAAGACCTGTCATCTACCTTCCCTCAAGTATTGACGAGGCAGATGCAGAGCACGTGCTGGCTCACGAAAGATGTCACATAAAAAGGTTCGACTTTATTTGGAAGCCCCTCGGATTTATGCTTCTTGCCATTCATTGGTTCAATCCCATAATGTGGGTTGCATACGTGCTTCTGTGCCGTGACATTGAATGTGCCTGCGACGAGGCTGTTTTGAAAAAATCGGGTAGTGAGATAAAGAGCACGTATGCCACCGCGCTTATCAACTGCAGTGTATCAAGAAAGAGCATTGCCGCTTGCCCTCTCGCCTTCGGTGAGACGGGTCTGAAAATGCGTGTCAAAAACGTGCTGAGCTACAAAAAGCCCACGGTGTGGCTGATCCTTGCGGGACTTATCGTGTGTGCGGCTGTTGGAATATTTCTTCTCACCGACCCTGCAAGCATAGCTATCACCGAGCTGAGCGAGGAAGAAACGGGAGACTACGCAGAAATATTCGATGGTGTAGAGACACTCACCATATATCAGGGTAAACTGACGAGTGACGTATATGACGCAGACACCGTGGCGGACGTGATAGATACACTGAAAGAGGTCCGTCTCCAACAGCGTCCCATCTCAAGAGACCGCAGTGACAACCGCGACATGACAAACCGCGTACAGCTCGGTGACGGAATGCAGCTTTGCTTCAGCAAGGACTTCGGTGAATTTTGGATATACACCGGCACGAAGCCTACCCTCAGCTATAAGGTGGTAAATCCCGAGGTTGCGAAAAGCGCAGTTATAGAGAAAAGCTCATTTTCAAGTGAAGTTGGATTTACCACAGGAATGATTGGTTCAGATGATGTCAGAATAAGCGCAAGAATCATTTCCATCATGGCAGACGCACGCGGCGGATACCTTGAGGTAATGCTGAGGAACCTGTTTTCGGATGAGGTCACCTATGGGGATAAGTTCGCGCTGTACCGCTATGACGAGGGCGGTGAGCTTGTCTCATGTATGGATGAAAATAAAGTATTCGATCTTATCGGATATTCTCTTGACGATCACAGCTCTGTTACCAACAAATATTACCTTGACGGATGTGACCTGACCAAATCGGGTAAATACCGTTTTGAAACGGAGGTTACAATGGGCTATGACGGATTTGTGCAAACCTACAAGGTATGGGCAGAGTTTTACCTGCCGCACGGGGGGAATCCCTCAGAAGAAGCTGCAGTCTCCCCTCTCAGAACCGGTACTTTGTATGTGTACTCAAGCGATAGATCAGGACATTATATAGAACCGCATATATTCCTTTCTGACATTAACAACAGCTGTGTATTCACAGGAACATCGTTCGTGAGTTCGGCGACACTTATCGGTACATATGTCCGTGACAGTGACACCTTAGTTATAACCCATACCGGTCCGAAGTATGAAACTAAATACGTTTTCGACGTTGATGGCGAAGGAAATCTCATATTCAACAAAAGCTTATCAACCGCTCCACCTATTCCTCAACACATAGATGAGAATGATGTAATACCACTATACAATGACGGGACAATGTTCAAGAAGTTAAAAAAAGTTGAGGACAGTTCATACATGGAAGTATTCTCCGAACTTGCCGAAAATGCAAAATTCTTATACGATACCAAAACATTCGACATTGACCGTGACGGGAAAGCAGAAGACTGTTACCTCATGCACGGCAAAACATCAGGCATATTCACCTTTGAGCTTATAGTAGTAAATGAGTTTGCAACAGAGCAATGCTATACGTATTCAATTCTTCAATGGGGTGAGTTATCATTCGAGGAATGTAACGACGGAGAAGTGAGACTTAAAGTCCGCCGCGACGATGAAAGCGAAGTACTTTACGACATCGTTTTGGATGAAGAAGAGCGTATCACCTTCACAGACGGAAAAGATGAGTTTCCGGATGCAATACGCGTATATTAGGATTTTGGGTTTACTCAACTTCATTTAATATAAAACGAAAGGATAACGAGCCTATTATGAAAAAATCATTATTGATTATAGTGATTCTATTTATAACAGTGGTTGTATGCGGATGTAAAAATGATACTGCTGATGCACAAGAACCTATCAAGCAGTATGATGCAGAGAAGGAAATCTCTATTGACGGAGAAGAACACGGTTTTTTAATATCTGAGAAAACTTATAAATACGAAGACGGTAACGTTCTGATCCTGAATGCAGAAAACATGACCGATAACGCATACACCGTTGTTATAACTGCTGAGTTTTTTGATGATAACGGTGAATCTGTTAAGAACTTAACAAAGATTTTCGAAGGTTTTCCTAAGGGATATAAAAACTATTTTGTTTTTTCACCCGAAACAACATTCAAGAGTTACAAGTATGAGGTAGAAACAAAACCTTATGACAACGAAACGTATGCAAATTATTTAAGCTCGAGAACCGTTGTAAATGTAACTCCGTTTCCCATGGGCGGAGACTTAGATGGAAATGCGTACGATAAGCCAAGAGTTTCTCTACTTATGAATTTCCCTCTCGAATTTAATTATCCGGAAGAAGAGTCTCTCATATATTCCGCTGACTTTGTTGTTTTTGATAATGAAGGTGAGATATTCATGATCGACAGTAAGCTGAACGCTGCAAGTATCACATATTCACCCGAGGGAAATTCAATATCAAGAACTTATATATTTCCCGAAAATATAGAATGGGACGGTTTTAAGCTTCCCGAAAACCTCAAAGGGGATTTAAGCTGTATCGTTGCATTCAAAAAAGTAACTAAGGAATAAATATTCGGAGGCGCGGCATGTTCAGAAAAACTTACGTTAACACTATAAAAAAACTCTTTCGTTCTCCGATCTTCTGGATAATACTCGTCCTTACCCTGCTTAACACGTTCATCGAGTCAAAACTTGGTTTCCTCGTGGGAGATAATTCAGAAGACTTTACTGTAAGTTACTTTCTATATCTGAAACTTATCCCTAATGCGCTTAGTCTTTGGACGATGAGTTACGGTATTCCGCTGTTTGCAGTAATTTCAACCATGCTTGCTGTAAACGGGGATTATAAAAACGGTTTTTATGAAATCGAAAAGGCAGGAGGCGTCTCCCCACTAACATATTTTACGGGACGTCTATGCGCCATCATAAGTGTGAATTTTATAGTACTTACGATTACTTCATATTTTGCGGTATATTCTTACTGCATAACTCGCGGACTCTATGAATTTACTGTAAACGAGTTTATAGCTGATTCGGTCATAAGGATTTTCAGGCTCATTGTAACGTGCGAGTTGCCCATACTTCTGTTTTACATAGGACTTTCTTACATGGTGACAGCAATCCTCAAAAACGGAAGACTTGGAGTGATAGTCGGAAGTATATACGTCATAGTTATGTACGCACTTAGAACCAACCTCGCATACGTAATGGGGGCAAACACATTCAGTAAATATTTTTGGACATTTAACTTCAATGCATATCAATATGTGAACTTCTATGACACAGAATACATACATCCAATGATATATGGATATATGAGGGATCCTATTCGTGAGATCACAACGTGGATACTTGTTTTCTTGTTTCTTTCAATCGGTTGCTATACTATATGTTATATCTGTACCCGAAGGAGACAAATATAAGTGATCTTAAGGAGTGTAATCTATGATTCTGATACGTTCATTCAAAAAAGCTATACTGATCTTTCCGTTAGCTTTAGCAATCCTTGCGTTTACAACGCAAATATGGGAACCGAGTTTTCTCATAACCCATCCGAAGTTTGCAGGATATGTTGAAAAGTCCGAAGTGATCGTCCCGTTTATTCTGGTATTGCTTTGCTCGTTTATTCTGCCTGATAAAAACGAGATCGAGCTTGCCCTCGTCTGTGGCGTGAGTACGGAAAAACTGTTTTTATATAAATCGTTACCCATTTACTTAGGCACACTTCTGCCGTCATATGTGATATTGGTGCTATATAAATACATCCCCTACGACGGGCCCGCTCCACAATGGATACCAATTTACATACCCGAAAACTTCAAATTTTATTTGGCAATATCTCTGTTTGTAAGTATAACATTTTTCTTTGTACTGTTTTGTTTCATACGTGTGATCACAAGAAACTGTTATGCGCCGCTGTTTATCTGTATGTTTTTAGGTACATTTTTCTCGATGATAAGTAAAGACATTCAGAAGGGGATATATGATATCAAGTTTTGTTTCGTTGATCCTTTTATTTCAAGCTATATGTTAGGAGATGAAGTACCTAACGCAATGGCTGAACAATATATTGACTTGCCGGCTTTGAAAAATGCATGGACATATAACAGAATCATTTTCCTTGGAATAACCGTTGTTTTGCTTGTTGTAACGTACTTGCTCCTCCGCCGCGAAAAGCTCCACAAGGGATTCGGAGATTGATACTTTGAAAGGAATAATTCAACCATGATCGAAATAAAAAACTTAACTAAAATCTATCCCCTCGGCAAGAAAAAGGCGCTTGACGATGTTTCTTTCGAGATTCCCGAAGGTATATTTGGTCTCATCGGGCGTAACGGTGCAGGTAAGACTACAATCATGCGAATCATCGCAACGGTTATGGATCAAACCGACGGAGAAATTTCCTTCGACGGTAAAGAACTGAAATCCAATCGGGATGAGTTCCGTAAGTCCCTCGGATATCTGCCTCAGAGCACAAAGCTCATGCCGAGACTGAATATCGTAGAATTCCTTGATTATGTTTGCATCATGAAGGGTATCAAGGATAAGAAAGTTCGTAAAGAGAAGATCGAGGGTGCCATCGAAACCGTTGGTCTCGTGGGCGAAGAAAAGAAGCGCCTCGGCAACTACTCCGGCGGTATGCTTCGCCGTGCAGGAATCGCGCAGGCTATAATCGACGAGCCGAAGGTGCTTATCATCGACGAACCTACAACGGGTCTCGACCCCGAGGAAAGACTCTACTTTCTCAACCTGCTCTCACGTATTGCGGTGGGCAGAACGATCATTTTCTCAACTCATATCACCGCGGACATCGAAAATCTCTGCCATAACATCTGCATTCTTGAAAAGGGACAAGTGAAGTACGTTGGTGACAAAGGTGAGTTTATCGACGGTATCAAAGGCAAGCTTTGGGAACACTCAGGTACACCTGAAGAAGAAGCTATGCTCCGCCGCGATGCGATAGTTACATCCGTGGCTTACGTTGACGGTGTTGCGAAGGTACGCTATGTTGCAGACGGCGGACTTACCGATTCAGTATCGGTTGAGCCGACACTTGAGGATGCATACATTCACGCGCTCGGCGGTGTTAAAAGGTAACTGTTTTTGTATACTCTATAATAAGTAAATATTTATCAGATTATTATAATATTAACCATCCCCGTCTGTGAAAGAGGAGTTTTCGCGGACGGGGATATATTAGTTGTAAGAATCACCTCAAAAAATGGAAATGTTCCGTTTATTTCATTGACATTAAAATACATTAATGATATAATTTGATTAAATCAGCTTATCAGAAAGGACTATTATAATTATGAAAAAGCTAATTTCTATCCTTATCGTGATGACTTTCCTTTTGTCATCCGTTCCGTTCGTAACCCACGCAGCAGAAGCAGAAGGTGTAATCTCAAGTCACGGAAAGCTTCCCTTTGAAGATATAGACGAGACTTCCTGGTATATTCCCGGACTTATCTACTGCTACTCAAACGAGATCATTTCCGGTGCGGGAAACACATACACCTTTAACCCCAAGGGTGAGCTTACCCGTGCCACCTTCGCTGTAATGCTTGCGAGAGCTATTAAGGCTGATACGTCTGTAGCAGGCTGGGATTCCTTTGACGACTGCGACAACAGCGAAACCTGCTGGTACATCGACGCTGTGGAATGGGCATTCTTCAATGAATACATGAACGGCACGGGTGAAAGACGTTTTTCTCCCAACATGACCATGACCCGTGAACAGCTTGCAACCGTATTTATGCGCTTTATGGAAAAGGAAAACTATTCCGTAACTGTTGACGACAGCATTCTCGACGATTATACCGACGCGGACAAGATCTCAGCATGGGCAGTTGACGGCGTAAAATACGCCATCTGCGCGGGTCTTATCTCAAGTACCGCTACCTCTCACAAGGCTGTATCTCCTCAGATGCCCGTAACGAGAGAACAGGCAGTAAAGCTGTTTATGTCCTTCCTTTCCCTCTATTTCTACGGTGACTGCGAGCATGACTTCAGCGAGGCAACATGTACTGCTTCAGCAGTATGCGCTAAGTGCGGCATGGCGGACGGTCTTCCCACGGGTCACCTTTGCGACACCCTTTCATGTAAAGTCGGCGGTACGTGTAAGACTTGCGGTGAGGAAGTAGAGCCCGACGCGGGACTTCATAACTATCCTACTAAGGCTACGTGTACCGAACCTGAAAAATGTACCGTTTGCGGTAACGTCAGAACCCACGCATACGGACACAATTATGCACCCGCCACCTGTATAAAACTTGCAACATGCTACAGATGCGGAGCCACAGCAGGCGGATACAGAGGTCACACCATGTCAGGTGGTAAATGTACAGTTTGCGGTTACTGTCCCTATGATGTTATATATAAATACGCAACTGTCACAAATCCCGACAACGGTCGTTATTGGACAAGCGACAGTGAAAGTTTCAGCATGGGTATAATGTATTGGGAAGAAGTACAGTCCTTATCACTCATTGGAGCTCATGTATTCAATAACACGGGTCACAGCGATTATATCGCTTTCCTTCTTCCGAAAAATTCCACAAAAATTGACTTCATGTACGAATACTATAACGCTGACGGAGAACTTCTCTTCTACGGTGAAGGAACTTTTGATGCAGGAGACTTTAATGCAAATCCTAATATAAGTTTCAGTTATTACGAAGGTAATGATTCTGATGTCTATACTGCGATAGGAAACGTAAAGAACCTGGGTGATGATATGCTCAAGATGGGTAATGAGATTCTCAGTGACGCAGGTCTGGACGTTAGACTCAATGACATAGGATTCCATTATTATCAATAATCAAGTTTTTAGTTCAAATACTAAAGTAAAGTACCGTGTTCCGAATAATCAGTATCGGACACGGTACTTTATCATCTTTTCGGCTTACTTTTGAATATCAACGCGGCTATAACTCCAAAGAACAGCGCGGCTGTGATACCTCCCGCGGTTGCGGTAAGTCCGCCCTTCAGAGCACCGATGAGTCCTTCTTTATCTACCGCTTCCTTTACACCTTTCGCAATGGTATAACCGAATCCCGTGAGAGGGGTTGTAGCTCCGCCTCCCGCGAATTTCACAAGAGGCTCGTAAAGCCCCACACCCGTCAGTATAACTCCCGCAACCACGTAAGACACAAGTATTCTTGCAGGGGTCAGCTTTGTTTTATCTATAAGAACTTGCGCTATAACACATATTCCACCGCCAACAGCAAACGCCGTCACGTATCCGAGTATTCCGTCCATATCACTTTCCAATCCTCTCTCCCGTAATTCGAACAAGATGTCCGATACCGGGAATACTGCTCCCCTGATTCAGCACAAGGGGGCTCATCAAAGCTCCCGTACCCACAAACAGCACGTCGGACAGTACACCTTCTCTGATGTTTTTTAAAATATGCGCCGCCATGACAACTGCACTGCAACCGCATCCGGAACCACCGGCATGCTTGTCCGCCTCGTCAGCGTTGTATATGATACATCCGCAATCAACGTGATTTTTTGTAATGTCCACTCCCTCTTCGGAAAGCAGTTCACATAAAATACCGCTTCCCTCACTACCGAGATCCCCCGTAATTATGAGGTCAAACTCCGACGGGTCGTGTCCCTCTTTAAAATACCTGTACAGCGTGTCTGCCGCCGCAGGCGCCATCGCCGCGCCCATATTGTTGACATCCGATATTCCTTTATCGGTAACGTATCCCGGCAAGACCTCTGACACACGGGGAACGTAATCTGTACCAATCTTCATTAAGTCATCCTTATCACCCGATAAAAGAAACGCCCCCGAACCCGTGACCGTCCATTGCGCGGTGGGTGGCCTCTGTCCGCCGTATTCGAGGGGAAAGCGGAACTGTCTTTCCGCAGAACAATAGTGCGAGGATGTGACCGCCACCGCTCTATCTATGGACGATGAACAAAGCAAAGTACCGAGTAATATCCCCTCAGACGCAGTAGAGCACGCACCGTACAGACCCATGTATGGAATCCTATAATCCGTTAGCCCGTAGTTGGAGCCTACGCATTGATTGAGAAGATCCCCCGCAAGCATTGCCCCCACATCTGACGTGTCCACTCCCGCTTTACTGAGCGCAAAGCCCACTGCAAGTCTCTGCATCTCGCTTTCCGCCTTTTCCCACGTGTCCGTACCGAAACGGTCTTCATTTGTATCTACCGCGTCAAAGCATCCGCCTATGGGTCCCGCCTCTTCCTCGTGTCCCGCGACTGCTCCGCTTGAGATGATATAAACGCCGCGGCGCGGCGTAATGATTCCGTGTGACATATTTATGCCCCTTCTTTCAAAAAGATCAGTTATTAAGATTGTGCCTGAAAGCGGAATTTTTATGCACGAATACAGAAAAATCCCGAGGACGTTTTATCCTCGGGATCTCTGAAATATTGAGTTCTTATTCTAAGCTTACGTTGTCACAGCATTCTATCTTAACGTCTTCACGTTTTGATATGATGCTGTTTCGTCTCACCGTCACCCCGTCCACGTTGCGGACAAATATACCGTAGTCTGTGGTGGGACAGTCGATGATATTATCCTCGATCACAATGTTCTTCATGCATTTCGCAGTGGGATCGGCAGTATCAGCCATAACGGTGATAGCTCCCCTTCTCTCCCAGCGGTAACAGCACTTCACGATACGGTTCCCGCGTATGGTAATGTTTTCGGGGGACACACCCTCATACCACGCCGCCTCAGGTGCCACGTGAACGGCAGAGCCCTGCACGTCGAAGAAATGGTTGTCCTCTATAAGCACGTCTCTCGTTTTGATAAGTATACTGCGTGCAAAATGGGTTCGCGCGTGACATCCCACTACCTCAAGCTTGGGAAGTCTCGTTACGTCTGCAAGAACAAGCCCGTCTGTATTATCGGGAAGCGGACGGTCAAGCACTACTCTGCACTTCCACTCGTCGGGAAGAGGCTCACATTCAATCACCGTGAAGCTGTCAACAAGCTTCATGTTCTGCCTGTCGGTAAGTTCAAGCTTATCACCCACGTCGGGATAATCAAGGCTTTGTGCGTGAGTACCGTCAGGGGTCTTCTCCTGCATGTAGCACTCACACGGTGACACACGTTCTATTATTTCGTGGTAATACGCATGAACGTTTACGAAGTCGTCACCCTGTCCCTCAAATGTACAGTTTTCAAGGCGGAGAAGTCCCGTCATGGACGTAAAGTGGGTAGCGTCCGTGTTGGTAGACATATGGTGCCCTATAGACGGCACTACCTTAAGTCCGCTTAAGGTAACGTTATGGCTTCTGTTACCTACAACCCCCATACCCGGTTGGCTGTGTATTGTAACGTTCGTAAGTCTTATATCGCTTGCCCTTTCAATAAGTATGGCAGGACGTGAGTGATAACTATGGACGGTGTAATATTCGGTTACGTGCGGGATGATTCTCGAAGCGTTTTCCACGCTTGCTTTTATATGACGCTCGTCGATATAATCATAACTGTTTATCCGCGCGTATATATTTTCGTATGAACTCGGATCAAAGAACAAGCTTCGCATCTTCAGCGGTGTCCCCTTATTGATGAGACATTCTTCATCGAATTCAAGCACACACTCCCGTGTCCCATCATCCGCCGGCTCACCTGCTTCGATAACCACAGCGCGGCTATAGGGCTTTCGCTTGTGATCCATTGTAAGTCCGCGAAGTTCTACCTCAGTACAGTCTCTGAGAGATATTGGCTCCATGAAGCCGTCAACTATCAATCTTACGCCGCACGCCTCAACTACAGTACCAGTCTGACCGTAAAAGTCTATGCCGCGGCTGTACTCGTAGCTCGGATTAAACATAACTCTCTGCGGATTATCACCGTATTCGCCCGCCATCACGGCACGCTGAGCTTCTCTTGCAAGGGGCGTAGTAATAACGTACTCCCCGGGCTCTACCACAAGGGTGGTATACGGATGCTCTCTCAGGTATTCCATTGCACTGGCAAATGACTCTGTATGGTCATCTGTTAAAAACTCTCTGAAATATACTGTATTTCTTTCCATAGGTTCATCTCATTCACAAACAATATTGGTACATGCCTCTATCTTTACGTTTTCACAGCGTGCAATTACGTGATTACGTCTCACGGTAACTCCGTCAACGTTGCGGACGAGAATACCATAGTCAGAGGTCGGACATTCAATAATATTGTCTTCGATAACGATATTCTTCATGCACTGACCGTTCGGGTCTTCCGAATCAGCTAAAACGGTGATCGCACCTCTGTCCTCGGACAGAAAATTACAGTTTACAATTCTGTTTCCGCGTATTACCACGTTTGCAGGAGCAACTCCCTCATACCAGCCTGCCTCCGGTGCTACGCGTATCGCCTGTGACTGAACTCCATAGAAATGGTTGTTTTCGATCAGCGCATTTCTCGTTTTCACAAGAATACTCCGTGCGAAATGGTTTCTCGCATGGCATCCCACCACCTCAAGACGCGGAAGACGCGTCACGTCGGCAAGCACAAGATTATCGGTATTCTCGGGAAGCGGACGGTCAAGTACGATCCTGCACTTCCATTCGTCGGGAAGCGGCTCACACTCAACGACTGTATACTGATCGGTATACTCAAGTGTCTTGATATTTGTAAGTTCAAGCGTATCACCAACGTCTGGGTAATCAAGGCTCTGTGCGTGAGTGCCGTCGGGAGTCTTTTCCTGCATATAGAATTCCGTAGGAGACACGCGTTCGATTATCGCCTGATAATATGCGTGAATGTTTACGAAATCATCGCCCTGCCCCTCAAAGGTACATCTTTCAAATCGGAGAAGACCTGTCATAGACGTAAAATGTGTTCCGTCCGTATTGGTTGCCATGTGGTGACCTATCGAAGGAATTACTGACACACCGCTGAGTGTAACGTTATGGCTTCTGTTTCCGACAATACCCATACCGGGCTGACTGTGGACGATAACGTCCGAAAGCTTTATATCACTTGCTCGTTCAATAAGTATTGCGGGACGGGAATGATAGGTATGAACAGTATAAAACTCTGTATAATTCTCATCAAAATGGTACGCATTTTCAAGCTCAACATTGATATGATACTCGTCAACAAACTCAAAGTTTGTCACCTCGGCAAAAATATCTACGTACGTTGAGGGATTGGTAAAAATGTATCTGAGATCGAGAGGAGTTCCGGGCTGTATCGGACACTGAGGCTCAAACTCAATGGTTGCCCTTGCATTTCCCTCCTCAGACAGCTTTTCAAACTTAGTTACCACGCCTCGGCTGTAAGGCTTTCTCTTGTGATCTATCACAAGTCCGCAAAGCTCTACTTTTGAACAGTCTCTGAGCGAAACCGGTTCCATAAATCCGTCAACCATTATGGTTACGCCATACGCTTTGACCACAGTACCTGATTGTCCGTAAAAATCAATTCCGCGGCTGTACTCAAACTTAGGGTTAAATATGATCCTCTCTTGCTTTTTGCCGTACTTGCCTGACATAACGTTCATCTGTGTCTCTCTTGCAAGAGGGGTTGTTATATTATAAACGCCGGGTTCGATAACAAAGGTTGTATCCGGATGATTTCTGAGATATTCCATCGCCTTTGCAAAGGACTCAGTATGATCGTCTGTTAAAAATTCGCTGAAATATACTGTATTTCTGTCTGCCATCTCATTTCTCCTTACTTCGCAAGTGTCTCAAAAAGATGCTCCATAAGCGCATCGCGGTATATCTCATATACATATTTGATAAAGTGACGGCGGTCGTCGAATGAATAATGCTTGTCAGCTTCGGGTATCTGCGCGGGTACAAGCACGTCAGACATAAATCTGTTTCCTTCATTCATCAGCCATGCAACAGCGGTCACGTCCCAGATAACTCTTGACCAGGGTTTACCTGCAGCGTAAGACTCAGCCGCTTCGATAGTATTGTCAACGAGGTAATCACAAAGCGCGTTCTTACCGCGAAGCCAATGCTCAAGCTCATACTTTGTAGTGGTAAAGTGGTCAACCACGCCTCCGCAAGGAAGCTGAACGAGAGGGATACCGCAGCCAAAGACAACGCGTGCGGCAGGGATATCCTGTATCATATTAAACTCCCATGAACCTACGGGATTGTGACGTCCGTTTCCGCCAAGCCAAACGACAACGCAATTCTCGATCATTCGGGGATTTATGAGTATCGCAGACGCCACGTTTGTGATAGCGCCGATAGCAACAATATAAAGGGGATTTTCGGGAGTGTAGTTATCGGCAAGATACGCCATAAAGTCTGCCGCATTGGATTCTACGGGAGTTTTCTCGTCGGGCAGGTACTTTTTGCTTCCGTGATATACTTCTTTCTTGAAGTCATCCATACCCATGAGCCCCAGAAGCTTTATGATCTCGTCATAGCTTCTGTTCATTCCATCTGCATATGACTCTGACTTATCATTGTGGAAAGGTGCGGCGCATATTCCCTTCACGTTAAATTTGTCAGTTGACTTAAGCATGTATGAAATTGCGAACTGATCGTCGATCTCATTGTAAGCGTCAGTGTCAAGGATAACGTCTATTTTCCCTTCAGGTACGCTAAGATTCTTGATTCTCTGTTCTATCGTCATATAAGTCTCCATTCTCCGCATAAGCGGTGCGAAATCTTTTTTCATCATTATATATATTAATTCTACCCGAGGTGTAATATTTTGTCAAGTTTTTTGCGTAGAATCATTGATTTCTTTTTTTTGGATGTTATAATAACTGCATGATTTTTAATCGTTTATAAAGGTAGATTTTATTATGAACAAAACTAAAAAACTCGTAATGTCCGCATTGTTCGCCTCCCTCGCATGCGTCGCAACAATGGTCATCAAGATTCCCTCTTTTCAAGGCGGTTATGTGAATCTCGGAGACAGTATCGTACTGGTATGCGGTTGGTTCATCTCCCCTGCTTATGCATTTGCCGCCGCGGCTATAGGAAGTGCACTTGCAGACTTATTTGCAGGATACGTACTGTACGCTCCCGTAACATTCGTTATTAAGGGACTCATGGCGCTCACCGCTTACTTTGTAATGAAGGCTCTCAGCAAAAAAACGGGTAATATCCTCTCAGCCATCGTATCTGCCGTATCAGCAGAAGTTCTGATGATAGTCGGTTACTTTGTATTTGAAGTATTTCTGTACGGAGCCTACGCCTCACTCATGAACGCAGCAGCAAACAGTGTTCAGGCGGTTGCGGGAATTGTCGCTGGTCTCTTGCTCTTTAACGTATTCCGTAAAAGTAAATTGTTTTAATAATACACTGCTAAGGACTTGTCATAATTATGAAATTCAGAATTTTTGTACGCATGACGGAGGCACTCCTCGCACTTGCAGGTATAAAGAAAGATGAAGAATATGACGTTCATCTGCCGAATTTTCTGCTGGCATTCGGCATCGCTCTTATTGCAGCCTCGCTAACTCTCCTTGTAGCATTTTTCTTCGTACATAGCCGTATGCTTCTCATTTTCTGTCCCGTCTGTCTCGTCCTCGGTGTTACTGCCATCATGTGCAGACGCAATCAAAAGATCAAGGTGCTGTCGGATGAAGAGTTTGAATATACTACGTTTCTCGGTGCGACGCACCGTTACCGTTTCAGCGATATAAGAGGTATTCGACAAAACAAGGATTCCATGACTCTGTTCGTTGGTAATGGAAAAGTACATATTGAGTCTATCGCTATCGTCAGTGAAAGATTTGCCACTCTTGTTAACCACCAGCTTTCAAAGAAAATATGATAGCAAAATGCAAACCGCCGTTGTTCGTTTTTGAACAACGGCGGGTATTTTTATTCGTCTTTATACGTCTCAGCGTCGATAATCGGAAGCTCTCCGTGAACGGCAACTGCCTCCTCAAGGCTTCCAAACAACGTTCTGCCATACATGGTACTGTCGATGGTTTGTGCGTAAAATCCGCATTTATCAGAATCCGGATAAAATTTGCCGTTTCTCACCTTGCCTAAGAGGAAAACGTCCTCATCAAGAAGCCACATAGGCATACTTTCTCTTTGTTTTTTATCAATAGTATCTACTATCCACCAGTATACACATCTGAAGAGTACGTAAGCTAACGTCCACCCAAACAGCAGCTTTCCGACAAGCGCCGTATAGATACACTGCACTCCCAAGCCACTGCATATGATAAGCTCAGTTATGTACAACAGTAAAACCAATGACGAAATGACGATTGACACGCCGTTAGTTATACTGCGAAACTTCCCTTTTGCCGCACCGGAATTCAGAAAATATCGGAGACAGAAATAAAAATCAAGCTCAGCAAGAAGAAGGAAGATAGGCACGACCCCGTTTATGAGTATCATAACCGGGCTCCACAGCAATGTTGCTAAAAACACAACGATAAACGCTATATTAACAAATTTACGCATATAGTCCTCATCACCTCACTATCACAGAAACTCCGTCGGGTATTGCAGTTATGCTGAAGTCTTCTCTTCCAAGAATATCTGCGGCAAGAGAGAGCGCCTCACTCACGGAACGAGCAGGGATCATGTGCATTTCTCTTACTACCTCGTCATCCATGTCGGACACGTAAATAACACTTGACTTCATCAGTACTCGTAGAAGTATCTGAGTCTGCCATTGGTCGGGTACCGTTTCACATCTTCTTCGACTGAGAAAAAGCTCCATGGTCTTACGAATATCTTTCTCATTCGCAAGCTGTCTGTAAAAGTGTTCGCCTCCGATTCCGTCATCTGATTTTGCAAGCATTATAATAACGCCGCCATCTTTTACGCAGAACTCAGCCGCAGTCATTCCCTTTACAGCCTGATACATGTTCTGGTCAAGGGGATACCCTCCGTTTGTGGTGATAACAACGTCAGCTACAGTTTTCTCCACTCCGCATAAATCGGTTAGAAATCTGACACCGTCTGTATGAGCATCCTTATGTGCACCTGCCACGGCGTAGATAATTTCTTTATTTTCATTAAGTACTACGTTAACGATAAATGCGAGGCGTGCCTTATCAGCCGCCCACAGCATATCCGCGTGAATGGGGTTATCTTCAAGCACACCTGTTCTTGCATTTGGATGGTCAATAAACTCCGAACAATGGTTGGCAAGAACGGTGCTTCTGCCTGCGACACCGGGTAGCACGCTTTTTCTGCCGCCCGAAAATCCTGCGAAAAAGTGAGGCTCGATAAAGCCCTCCGCCACGAGAAGCTCGGCGTTTACCGCAATACTGTTTATCTCACACTCACCGCCGGAGGGGAGAATACCAATCATAGTAAGATTTTCTCCGTCGTCACAGTCGTGGATAATTATCTTTTCGTTATGTACGATGTCACGTCCGAACTTTGAGATAAGTTCGTCTTTGGTAGTGCCTCTGTGACACCCGGTAGCAATTAGTATCGTGATATCGGCGTCAGGTGAGCCGCGTCTTATCTCTTCAAGCACAAACGGCATAATTATCTTGCTTGGCACAGGTCGAGTGTGATCACTTGCGATGACCACTATATTCTTTTTACCTGCCGCAAGCTGTGAAAGCCGCGGTGACCCAAGGGGGGACACAATTGCATCTCTTACTAGCTCCTCCTCAGACTTTTCAGGCACGTACTTGTTAATTGACGATGCAAGTACAGTCACGGGACTTTCAAAATCATGCTCCAAAAAATCTTTGCCATACGGGAATTTAATTGTTTTCATCATATCCTCCGTGATTCATACTTTAAGGCAAATCTAAACTTTACTTTTTACCGTATCCCTTCTGTTTTGCGTAGCCGCATCTCTGACACAGCTTTTCCGTAATACGTCTCGTCTCAAAGCTTTTCTTCAAAGCAACAGCTCTCGCAGAAGTGAGTATCTCGCAAAGAGGCTGCTCAAACACGTTACCAAGCGGTATCGCACCGTCTGCGTCAAGACAACACGGCACTACCGTACCGTCACTGAGTATTCCTATCTGGTCACGAAGTCCGTAGCATGAATGGCTGTCGGAGCAAATCTCAGCGTCCTCATCGGGCCAATCGAATTTCTCTCCCCATTCGAGGAATACTTTTTCATCTATCTTATATCCACTGTATATCTCACGCCATGTGTTATTTCCGTCACGGTCGAAATATTCGTGCATCCGCGCTATGATATCGCGATTAAGCTCCTCCGCTCCGCCTTTATTCCATAAACGCATTACCGCTATCTTCCCGACATCGGCTGCTGACCTGCAAAAGCTGAAACAGTCGTCAAGATATGTCTCAAAATCTGCACCCTTATCGTTTGCCTCAAAGGAATGAAGCGAAATACTTACCTTGAACAGCGCACTTTTACTAAGAAGCACGTCTTGGCATCTCTTTAGCAAAGTGCCGTTTGTGGTGAGTATAACCTTAAAGCCAAGCTCACCTGCTATATCCAAAAACTCACCTAAGTGCGGGTGAAGCAGAGGCTCCCCCATCAGATGAAAGTACAGATACTCGGCAAAGCCTCTCGCTTCGGTAGCGGCTCTGCGAAACTCATCTGTTTCAATAAAACGGATACTGCGACGTGTCCCATGACAGAAACTACAGGACAGATTACACGCATTGGTTATTTCTAAAAATACTTTGTTAGGCATTGTACTATTCTTGCAAGTGCTTATCGCACGCACATTCTATTCTATCTGATTATTTTATAAACTGTAGGAGATGTATCAGGTTTGATGTCTCCAAGCGTTACAGCTTCAAGATATAGCTTTTCGGCAGAAGCTAACGCTGTCTCTTTGTTCGTGTACAAAGTACAGAGAACATCCCCCTTGTTTACGAAGTCTCCCGTATGGGCACAAAGAATGATTCCGGCAGAATGGTCTATCAGGTCATCCTTCTTTTCTCTGCCCGCTCCGAGTACAACCGACGCTGTTCCGATCTTTTCTGCATCCATTTTCGTTATATACCCGTCCGAAGGAGACAGAATTTTCTTTTCAAAGCTTGCCTTTGTAAACAGTTCAGTATTCTCAACGTACGCAACGTCTCCGCCCGACGCGGCTATCCACTCTTTCATCTTTTCAAATGCCGCACCGCTGCCAAGCGCGTCAAGCACTTTTGCCTCTGCGTCGCTCGTGGAAATGCCATAAACGAGAGAGACCATCTCCGCCGCAAGGACTACGCATACGTCACGCAGTTCACCGCAAGACTCACCCTTCAGTACAGCCACCGCTTCTGCTACTTCAAGAGAATTACCTACTGCGCATCCGAGGGGGGAGTCCATTCCCGTCAGCACCGCAGTAACGTTTCTACCGCATCGTTTTCCTATATTCACCATTGAACGCGCAAGAGCTTCTGCATCCTCTAAAGTCTTCATGAACGCTCCGCTGCCCACTTTTACGTCAAGAACAATATTTTTGGCGCCTGCCGCTAATTTTTTACTCATTATGCTTGAGGTAATAAGCGGGATACTGTTGACAGTTGCCGTCACGTCACGGAGAGCATACAGCTTTTTATCAGCGGGAGCCATGTTCCCGCTTTGGCCCACAAGAGACAGACCTACTTTCTCTGCAATACCGATAAACTCGTCGGGTGTCACCGACGTCCTGTACCCGGGGATAGATTCAAGCTTATCGACAGTTCCACCCGTATGACCGAGACCGCGACCTGACATCTTGGCGACCTTACACCCAAGGGCGGCAACTATCGGAGATATGACAAAAGACGTTTTATCTCCCACACCTCCCGTGCTGTGCTTATCTACAGACAGATCACCGAAACGGGAAAGATCCACGCTGTCACCCGAATTTGCCATAGCATCCGTTAGAGTTGAGGTTTCCACGTCGTCCATGCCGCGTATAAACATAGCCATCAGGAGCGCTGAAATTTCGTAATCGGGAATTTCACCCGAGGTAATGCCGTCTACAAAATATTTGATCTCTTCATCCGTTAATCTCTCACCGTCACGCTTTTTAGCAATAATATCGTACATTCTCATGTGCTCACCTCCGTTTTGTAAATAACTATTTTTTCTTAAAGTGAGAACGAGTGCGGAAGCAACGCGTCAGCAGTGAATTCGTCAAACTCCCCGTCATCACTTTTGACCGCAAGCACCGTAAAATCCTCTTTTACAAATTCCGCAAGCACCTGACGGCACACACCGCACGGAGTGATACGACACGTTATATGTCCGTCATGTCCACCTGCCACGGCAATAGCAGTAAAATCTTTCATACCTTCGCTGACTGCCTTGAATACCGCCACCCTCTCCGCACATACAGTAGGAGAATAAGCGGAATTTTCTATATTACACCCTTCGTAAACTGTCCCGTCTCTGCAAAGGAGTGCTGCACCGACCTTGAATCCCGAATAAGGCGAATATGAATTCTTCATCGCACGTACGGCACAAAGGCAAAGCTCACGTTTTTCTTTATCTGTCATTTTTGTTTTCCATTCTGAGTGCTGTTTCAAGAGCAAGGGTCATCATATCGGTAAAGGTAGTCTGTCTTTCCTCAGCACTTGTAGCCTCACCCGTTAATATGTGGTCGGATACTGTACATATTACAAGAGCACGACATCCACACCTTGCCGCCGTCATATAAAGTCCTGCCGCCTCCATTTCAACGCCCATAACGCCCATCTTTGCCCACGGCGCAGTTGACGTCATAGCCTCGGGGATGCCTTCGTCGTCGTTATAGAAGGTGTCGGAGGAAAGAATATTTCCAACGTGATAGTTTACGTCCATAGTGTCCGCAACACCTACAGCGGTACGAAGCAGCTCATAGCTTGCGATAGGCGCAAAGGTACCCGGCAGGTGATACTGATGTGCAAAGTTTGAATTGGTGCACGCACCCTGGGCGATGATAATATCGCGGACTTTAACATCATAGTTTATCGATCCCGCAGAGCCTACGCGGATGATGTTTTCCACACCGAACGCGTTATAAAGCTCGTAAGAATAAATTCCGATAGACGGGATTCCCATTCCGCTTGCCATAACGGACACGGGCGCACCTTTGTACGTTCCCGTATATCCCTGAACACCGCGTACGTTATTCACGAGGCGTACGTTTTCAAGAAAGTTTTCGGCAATAAACTTACTTCTCAGGGGGTCACCGGGCATCAATACTGTTTTAGCAAAATCTTCGGGAGTAGCATTGATATGAGGGGTAGGATAGTTCATAGTTATAACCTTACCTTTCTTAATACAAAGCATTAGTTTCTTCTTTTTTTACGATGCTGACGATTCGGCTTGTGCCAAGCCTCTCAGCTCCAAGACGAATAAATTCTTCGGCATCGGCAATTGTCTTTATTCCTCCAGCCGCCTTTATTTTGAGCCCACCCGTAATATTTGCCGCCATTAAAGCCACGTCTTCGGGGGTAGCTCCACCGCCGGCAAATCCGGTGGATGTCTTGATATAATCGGCTCCCGACTCAGACACAACACGGCAAAGCCTGATCTTCTCTTCCTCGGTAAGAAGGCAGGTCTCGATTATCACCTTTAACAGCTTATCGCCGCACGCTGCCTTTACCGCGCGTATCTCGGCAAGAACTTCGTCAAAAAGTCCGTTTTTCACCATGGTCACATTAATGACCATATCAATCTCATCCGCACCGTTTTTAACGGCGTCATCAGCCTCAAAGCATTTCACCGCCGTTGTGGCATACCCGTTAGGGAATCCGATCACGGTACATATTTTGATCTTTCCGTCAGAGTATTCGCTTGCCGCTTTCACGTATGACGGAGGAATACACACGGATGCACAGCCGTATTTTACGGCGTCGTCTATAATCGTCTTTATCTCGGGAAGAGTTGCGTCTACCCTCAGCAAGGTGTGATCGACCTTTGAAAGAATTTCTTTAATATCCATTCGTATCCTCCTGTACGTTTAAATATATTTACGAGCCAAGCTCGTCGCTTCTGTTTTTAGATGCATTCATTGCAGACTCGATTATACCTTCAAAATCGTTTTCAGTCATTGCATTAAGCGCCGCTTCAGTTGTTCCCTTCTTTGAGGTTACACGCACACGAAGCTCCGCAGGAGTGATATCGAGAGCTTTAATGGTTTCTGCAGTACCGACAAGGGTCTGTACGGCAAGCTCCGCCGCCAGTGACTCTTCAAGCCCCATCTTTATTCCCACTTCGGTCATAGCCTCAGCCATGCGGCAGAAATATGCAGGGCCGCTTCCCGACAATGCGGTAACAGCGGATATCTCGTCTTCACTAACTCTCTTTATAATTCCAAGGGGAGCAAAAATCGCCTCGGTTATCTCAGCTTCAGCCTCACCTGATGCACTGCCGAGAGCGTATACCGTAGCTGAAGCACCTACTGACAAGGGCATGTTCGGCATAAGTCTGACTACTCTCGCCCCTCCAAGTATGCTTTCAAGTTTTCCGCAGGAGATACCCGCCATGATGGAAAGATATAACTTGTCGGACGTAAGGTACTCGCCGTACATCTCCACAGCCTCAGGGAATATCTGCGGCTTTACACCGAATACCACCACGTCGCATTTTGCAATGTCATCGGGCTTTCCATGAACCACACCGTACTTTTCTACGGCTTCTTCGACGCTTTCGGGAAACGCCTCATTTATAACGTAAATGTTATCTGCGTCACAAACTCCGCCTTTTACGATACCGTTCATCATGGCGCCTGCCATAAATCCGCTTCCGATGAACGCAATTTTTTTATCAAGATACATTTTTCTTCTCCCTTTCTGCCGTCATTCGCGAACCTGACCGTTTCCTTCAACGATAAATTTAAAAGATGTGATCTCGCGAAGCCCGAGGGGGCCTCTCGCGTGCATCTTCTGGGTAGAGATACCTATCTCAGCGCCGAAACCGAACTGGAATCCGTCGGTAAATCTTGTGGATGCGTTTACGTTTACGCTGGATGCGTCAACCTCGCGGGTGAACTTTTCAGCGGCTTCGGGACAGCTTGTGATAATAGCCTCGGTGTGACCCGTACCGTAGCGTCTGATATGAGCGATGGCATCGTCCTCACTCTCAACTATCTTCACCGCCATATGAAGCGACAGGTACTCGTCTGTATAGTCAACTTCCTCTGCGGGAATAGCTTCAGGGAACAGCTTACATATCTCAGGACAGCCGTGTACTGTAACTCCCGCCGTCTTCAAGCTTTCGCAAAGAGCGAGTGCAAGATCACGTCTGGCAGTGTGAACGAGAAGTGTTTCAGCCGCATTACACACGGCGGGTCGCTGTGTCTTTGCATTGATGAGTATACGCTCTGCCATTTTGGCATCGGCATATTTGTCTACGTAGATATGACAATTTCCCACTCCGGTTTCAAGCACGGGAACGCGGCATCCGTCAACAACGCGTCTGATAAGTCCCGCACCGCCGCGGGGGATCATAAGGTCGATGTAACCTCTAAGTGACATCATCTCGTCAACCACGTCATGGGACACACCGCCTACAAGGGCGATCGCATCCTCGGGGATATTCGTATTTTTGAGAGCCTCTCGCATTACCTTAACTATTGCAAGGTTTGAGTTAAGCGCACTTCCGCTTCCTCTGAGAAGCACAGCAGAGCCTGCCTTAAGCGCAAGAACAGCCGCATCAACGGTAACGTTGGGACGCGCTTCGTATATCATTCCGATAACGCCGAGAGGAACGCGTACCTTTTTTATTTTTAGACCGTTCGGGCGGGTGAAGCTTTCGATCTCCTCGCCTACGGGATCTGGAAGGTCTGCCACCTGTCGTACGCCCTCTGCAATATCGCAAATACGTGCCTCTGTGAGGGTAAGACGGTCGATCATAGCACTGCCCGTGCCCTTGGCGCGCGCAGCGTCTGTATCAAGCTTATTTGCAGAAAGTATTTCTTCGCATCTTTCCATGAGAGCATCTGCAATAAGGTGAAGCGCTCTGTTCTTTTCTTCTGTTGTCGCAACCGCAAGCTTAACTGCCGCATCCTTGGCACTCTGTGCCTGAAGTATAAGTTCTGTATTCATAATTTTGCCTCTTTTGTAACTCAATATTAATAATCAGCTGAGATCCGTCAGCACGAGATTATCCTTATGTACAGCCACCTCGCTGTGCATGTCGTGTCTGTTCATCATGTCATAAAGTTCATTTTTCGAGAAGGATACAATACCGCGTCCTATCTGCACGTGGTCTCCAGAGGTGATGATCTTTACTACATCCCCCTTGGAAAAATCACCCTCGACCGCGGTGATACCGGCTGTCAGCAGACTTCTGCCGTTCTTTTTAAGAGCCTCTGCCGCACCTCGGTCAACGAATATGTTTCCGCCTGCAGGTGCGTAGAACGCCATCCACTGAAGGCGGGTTTTAAGACTTCCGTCTGCCTTGAAGAGAGTACATTTAGCCTTTCCCTCAGATGCCTTGACTATTACGTTTTCGTCAGCGGATGAGCATATAACAACAGGCACACCCGCACGTGTGGCAAGCGCCGCGCCCTTTACCTTGGTAATCATGCCTCCCGTACCGTTAGCGCTTCCCGCGCCTCCCGCAAAGGACTCTATCTCGGGCGTGATGTGCTCAACTACCGAAATATGCTCAGCATCATCGTACTTTGAGGGATTCTTTGTGTAAAGTCCGTCCGTATCAGTCATTAGGATCAGCAGATCTGCATGGAGCATAGCGGCAACCTGTGCAGACAGGGTGTCGTTGTCTCCCACGTGAAGCTCTTCGACTGCGATGGTATCATTCTCGTTGATTATCGGCACAGCGCCGCGGCTGAGAAGTATCTCAAGTGCGGAGAACGCATTCTTGTAACGTCTCTTATCTGTAAAGTCGCCGCGCGTTAAGAGTATCTGCGCGCTGACGTACCCTCTATCTGAAAGGAATTTTGTGTATTCCTCCATAAGAAGACCCTGACCGACAGCGGCTGACGCCTGCTTTGCAGCAACGGACGTGGGACGTGAGGTATATCCGAGCGCTCTGAAGCCTGCGGCAATAGAGCCTGACGTAACTACCACCACGTCATGACCAGCGTCGCGAATATCTGCCACCTGACGGACAATATTTCGTATTTTATCTGTGTCAATGTCTCCGCCCTTGCAGGTAAGAGAACTTGTTCCTATCTTAACTATAAAAAGCTTTTTGCTCATTGGGATATGTGCCTTTCTATATTGTACGAAAATATCTATAATCTGTATAATTGTAACATATTAGGAAGTAAAAGTCAATGTTATGACAGGTACTTGCACAAATGTTTTACCGTTTTTTAAGAGATTACCCTAATGAGAAACGGTTGACGGTAATATTCATATTTTTCACGAAAACTTTTGAAGTCTTTTTATAAAATCACTTGCAAAAGCAAAAGAATTATTATATAATATATCCGTATTGTTTAATAAATCATTCATATGAAGCTGTTTTTGCAATTTTGCCCAAAGCAGCTGATTTTCATAGTTTATATAGTATTTTATTGGAGTATCTTATGTTCAAGATCGGTTTTGATAATGAAAAATATCTGAGTCTTCAGTCCGAGCGAATTCTCGAAAGAATTCAAAGCTTCGGAGGTAAACTCTACTTGGAAATAGGCGGTAAGCTCTTTGACGATTTCCACGCGTCCCGTGTTCTTCCCGGCTTTGCACCCGAAAGTAAGATCCGTATGCTTATGAAGCTGAAGGATCAGGCTGAGATCGTCATAGTTGTTTCCGCTGTTGCGATCGAGCAGAATAAGATGCGTGCCGATCTCGGCATCACCTATGATATGGATGCCATCCGTCTTATCGACGCATTTACCGGAATCGGTCTGTACGTAGGCAGTGTTGTCATCAATCAGTATGCCGCACAGCCCGCGGCTGATGCATTTATTAAGAGACTTCAGAATCTCGGTATCAAGGTATTCAAGCATTATCATATTCCCGGATATCCCTCTAACGCAAAGCTTATCGCAAGTGAAGAGGGATACGGTAAGAACGATTATATTGAAACCGAGCGCTCCCTTGTAGTTGTTACAGCCCCCGGACCCGGAAGCGGCAAGATGGCGGCGTGCCTCTCTCAGCTTTACCACGATAACAAGCGCGGCATCAAGTCCGGTTACGCTAAATACGAGACCTTCCCCATCTGGAATCTCTCACTCAACCATCCCGTAAACATCGCTTACGAGGCGGCAACCGTTGACCTTAGTGACCTTAACATGATCGACCCCTATCATCTTGAAGCATACGGCGAGACTACTGTCAACTACAACCGCGACGTTGAGATATTCCCTGTATTAAAGCTCATCTTCGAAAATATCTACGGTGAGTGTCCCTACAAGTCTCCCACTGACATGGGCGTGAATATGACGGGCTACTGTATCACCGACGCTGAGGCTGTTAACGAAGCTGCTAAGATGGAGATAGTTCGCAGATACTACGATACCCTTTGCAAAAAGCAGAGCGGTACTGTTGATACCGATGAAGTATCAAAGTCCGAGCTTCTCATGAACCGCCCAGGCGTTACCACAGAATACAGACGTACTGTAAAGGCGGCACTAGATAAGGAAGAAGAAACCGACGGTCCCGCAGTTGCCATAGAGCTTCCCGACGGACAGATCGTTACGGGTAAGACCTCCGAACTTCTCGGAGCGTCCGCCGCTGCTCTCCTTAATGCTCTAAAGGTACTTGGAGACATCAACGACGAGATACATCTTCTCCCTCCCGTAGTTATCGAGCCTCTCAGCAGACTCAAAACCGAAACTCTCGGCGGACACAATCCCCGTCTCCATGCAGACGAGATTCTCATCGCTCTTGCAATTTCAGCTACTACGAACCCTGTAGCCGCACTTGCAATGAAGCAGCTTGAAAAGCTCCGCGGCGCCGAGGCGCACGCGACGGTGATCGTTTCGGGCGTTGATTCAACTACCTACCGCAAGCTCGGTATCAATCTCACCATGGAACCAAAGCATCAGACAAAAAAGTTATTCCACGGTTAATATTGAATTCAAAGGCAATATTTCTCGTGGAATGTTGCCTTATCGTTTATATTTATAATTTGAAAGGAGAGGTTTGATATGATGACATATACACCTCCAATGGGATGGAATTCCTGGAACACATTCGGCACCGATATTAACGAGCAGATCGTTCTCGAAACAGCAGATGCGATCGTAAAGCTGGGTCTTGACAAAGCAGGCTACAAATACGTTGTAGTTGACGACGGTTGGGAAGCTAAGGATCGTGATCCCGTAACCGGAAGACTTGTGGCAGATCCGGTGAAATTCCCCCATGGAATGAAGTACGTAGCAGACTACGTACATTCACTCGGTCTTAAGTTCGGTATCTACTCATGCGCGGGTCTCAGAACCTGCGGAAACCTTCCCGCCAGCATGGATCACGAGTATCTTGACGCACAGACTTTCGCCGATTGGGAGGTTGACTTCCTTAAGTACGACGGATGCTTCATCCCCCCGAATATCGACATACACCTGCTTTACCGCAGAATGGGTATGGCGCTGAAGGCAAGCGGCAGAGAGATCATGTTCTCTCTCTGCACAGGCGACCATTCCAAGGATTGGGCACGTGCGGTAGGTGGCTCCATGTATCGCAGTACCGGTGACATCAGCGACTCCTTTGAGTCAATAAAGAATATCATCTTCGAGCAGGAGCACAAATTCTGTTACAGTGCGCCCGGTTGCTACAACGACCTTGACATGCTCACCGTCGGAATGTGCGGTAAGGGTCTTGTAAGTACCTCTTCCTTCAGCTATGAGGAATACCGCGCGCAGTTCTCCATGTGGTGTATGTTCGGTACTCCCTTGATGCTGGGATGCGACGTAAGAACCCTTTCAGAAGAGCTTATCGAGCTTATCACAAACAAGAATCTTCTCCGTATCAACCAGGATATTGAGTGCCGTCCCCCTTATAAGATGGCTCACCTCGGTTATCAGAATTTTGATAAGAACATATATTTCAAGCACCTCAGCGATAACGAATACGCCCTCGCATATTTCAACTACTCCAACGGTTGGGCTGACACACACACCTGCTTCTCAGACTTCGGTCTTTCAAACGAATCAGGCATGGGACTTGAAATTACCGATGCCTTCAACGGTGAAAAGATCGGTGTATTCAAGGAGTATTTCGCTCCCCGTGTCCAGTCACACGGTGCAAGAGTATTCCTTGTAAAGGTAGTTAAAGCCTAATGCCGCGTTGCACTGAATGCGAAAAAGAGCTTACCCGTGACGAGATCGGGCTGTATCTGAAAACTGTCAGCAGGAATGCCGAAAGCTTCCTCTGCCCCGCTTGTCTCGCTAAAAAGTGGAACGTTCCCGAAAGCGACATGCGAGACATGATCGAACGTTTCCGTCGCGCAGGTTGTACTCTGTTTGATAAAAAGGATTAAAAAGATTTAAGGCTTGTATCAACAAACGATACAAGCCTTATTTTTATCCCAGCTCCGCGCGGAGGCGGGCGAATATCTTCTTTTCCTCTCTTGAGATCTTCACCTGTGTGAGTCCCAGCGCATCAGCCGTCTGTTGCTGCGAAAAATCCTTGAAATACCTGAGAGTTATGATCTGACGCCATAACGGGTCAAGAGTTCGTATGGACTCTGCAAGTGCCACGTATTCAACAGTCTTTCCAAGGTTATCGTCGGGAGATGCGAGTACGCTTTCAAGAGGCATATCATCTCCGCCGATTATCTCAGACAGTGAATGAATGGGAGACGTGGACTCCATTGCAACCGCCGCCTCTGCAGAAGACACGTTGCAAGCGGCGGCAAGCTCGTCTATGCGTGGCTCATGACCGTGCTCCCTGATGTACACTTCCCTTTCGTGAAGAAGCATGGCGCCAAGACGCTTTTGTGTTCTGCTGACCTTGACGGGACCGTCGTCTCTCAGATATTTGCGTATCTCGCCTACGATAAGCGGTACAGCGTAGGTGGAAAAGGCAGTACCACGTGACACGTCGAAGCTTCGTATTGCCTTCAACATTCCGATAGAGCCTATCTGAACGAGATCCTCGTAGTCCGTGCCCCTTCCGCGGAATCTGTATGCAAGCCCCGTCACAAGTCCCATATTTATCTCCATCAGCCGTCCGACTACGCTCTCGTCGCCGTCTGTATACAGATTCAGCAAACGCACATTTTCTTCATGGAGTGATATTTTTTGTGTCTGATTCAATTTTTATCATCCTTTCGGTAAAAGCAGTCCACGTCCTGCTTAGGACATGGGTTATGTATTATCGTTTTACCGGAAGTGCCGACAGTCGCCGTTTCATCGTTACCTTTGTTCCGCGACCGAGTGCCGACTTCACCGAAACGTGATCCATGAAGCTTTCCATGACGGTAAATCCCATGCCGCTTCTCTCGCCCTCCGGGTCTGTTGTGAAGAGAGGCTGAAGAGCCTCTTCTACGTCTGCAATGCCGCAGCCCTTGTCCTTCACCTCAATTTTCACCGTTCTGTCGGCATAAAGCTTAACTGTAAGTGCCACCGTGCCTATCTCGTTTTTGTATGCGTGTACCGTACAGTTGGTAACCGCCTCGGACACGGCGCATCTAATGTCGGACAGCTCCTCGACTGTAGGGTTGAGTGAGGCACAAAAGGCAGATACCATTGCTCGCGCCGTCCCCTCATTGGTTGAATATGACGGAAAATTCAGTTTTATCTCGTTAATACATTCGTTCTTGCTCATAATCTTGCTCCGTTCAAGTGTTATCGTTTTCGATGTTATCGGTTATCACGTCGAATATCCGTTCTCCCCCTGCAAGGGAGATAATTTTCATTGTTGCGGGAGTTGGGTTTCTCACAGTAAATTTCACACCAAGCTCGACAGCCTTGTTGTATCTGCCGAGTATCAGTCCAAGTCCGGAGCTGTCCATAAAGCTTACCGCCGACAGGTCAAGGGTAAGCTGTGTGGGACGGATCTTTTCAAGCTCGCGATCTATCATGCTTCGGGCAGACTTGGCGTTGTGGTGGTCTATCTCGCCCTTTACGAAAGCGGTAAGTACACCGCCTACGTTTGAAAACTCCACATTTTTTACGCTGTTTAACATATTAATACCGTACTTTCTTTTTCCTTGATTTTACTTTGACATAATTATAAATCACCCGCTGGGTAAAAAATGTCACAAATTGCGCGGAATGAAATATTTTCAAAAAAGTCTTGATTTTTGTTCTGTTATGTGATATAATAACACGCGTAAAATACGGAAGCATAGCTCAGCTGGTTAGAGTACTTGCTTGACATGCAAGGGGTCACTGGTTCGATTCCAGTTGTTTCCAAAAATCAAAAGGCACCTATAAAGGTGCCTTTTGATTTTTACAACTGGAATCGAAAGGCGGTAGTTCTGCGAAGCAAAACCAAACACACTGTATTTGCGCCGTGGATCTAGTCCTACTTCCGTAAGCGGAAGTAGTCTGTTCGCACTTACTGTATCACATGAAGCTATCTTCATATCACCTATCATGGTGCCTTTTTATTATATTTTTACTTTTTCCCAAAAAACTCTTGACAATATCTATATCTAATATATAATTGAACGTGTGGTTATCGTTTTTTGTCGATTTCGCACAGTATATACGAAACCTCATTTACCGCGGCAAGCGTGATACTAAACGCGCGGAACGAAAGCTAAATATAATAAACATTCAACACTCTCTGTTATAATTGAAAGGCGGTGGGAACATGATTACAGTTGTTTGCGTAAAATAAATAATATATTCAAATCAGGAGGTTTTATGGCAAAAATCATAGCTATCTGCGGCAAAATCTGTGCCGGAAAATCATATTATACTAAGCAACTCAAAGAAAAAGAAAATGCGGTTGTCCTGTCTTGCGATGAAATTGTAAATGCACTATTTGATAAAGATTTAGACGAAAAGCACGACGAAATGACCATAAGAATCTGTAACTACTTCAAAAACAAATCTGTTGAACTAATAAACATAGGATGCAACGTGATTCTTGATTGGGGTTTTTGGAGCCGTGAAGGCAGACGAAAGCTGACAGAGTTTTACGATTCACAGAATATTCCTTGTGAATGGCATTATATTGATGTTGATAACATGACTTGGTACAAGAACATTTTGGAGAGAAACAGTCGTGTGCTTAACGATAACAGCACGTATGAGTATTTCTTGGATGAGGGTCTTTTAGGTAAATGCTTATCCTTATGGGAATCCCCCACAGAAGACGAGATAGATATTTGGTATAAAAATATACGGGAATAACAATTTTTCAAGTAAAACCCAATAACCAAACGAGCGGGGCGGGGCTCCGCTCAACCTTTTCCCTCTCCCCGTGTTTCATTAGGGTATACCTAAATCTCATGAATCCACTTGCGCTCTCCACCCTTCTCTGCTATAATAGAAACATACTATACAACGTTCATCGGAGGGGTACACGCTATGGCCGCTAAAAGAAAACTAAAGTTTCGCGAAGACGGTACGTTTCGCGTTTTAATGATGTCTGATCTGCAGGAGTCGGTGCATTACGACTCCAGATCCCTTCGCTCGGTTGAGATCCTGATAGAAGAGAGCGATCCCGATCTTGTCATCTGGGGCGGGGACAACTGCGACGGAACCAAGATAAGTGACGAAAAAGACCTGCGCTCATTTTTGGACGTCTTCACTTCCCCGATGGAGCAGCGCGGGATTCCATGGGCACACGTCTTTGGTAATCACGATCACGACGCACCGATAGATATTTCCCTTCAGCAAAGTATATACGAAAGCTATCCTAACTGTATATCCGCTCACACGGATGATACCGTGCACGGCAAGTCCAATTTTATCCTCCCCGTATATAACTCGAAAGGTGAAATATCCCTTGCCGTCTGGGGACTTGACACAAACCATTACGTCACCGAACTTAACGGCCTTGTGGGTGGTGATATGCATAAAATGGCGGGACTGCCCAATACTCCCGTTGGGTACGGCGTTTGGGGTATGCTATACTTCGATCAGCTTATGTGGTATTATAATACCTCCATGAAGCTTGAACAGGATATGGGCAAAAAAGTCCCGGGGCTTCTTTGTATGCACATAGCGCCCTACGAATACATTACCGCATATTCAAACCCCGAAATCTGCGTGCGCGACGGTCATTACGACGAGGGGCTTGCAACCATGCCCTTTAACCCGGGGTTGTTTTCACTCCTGCTTCAGCGCGGGGACGTGAAAGCGATCTGCTGCGGTCATACACACCGAAATGATTTTGATGCTGAATACTGCGGTATAAGACTTCTCTGGGATGCCGCGGCAGGCTACAGCTGTTACGGTGAGAACGAACGTCGTGGAGGCAGATTATTCATATACCGCGAAGACGATCCCTCAACGGTTGACACGAAAATGATACGCACGTATCCGAAAATCAAGGCTGAGCAGTATGGTTGACCTGGAAAAACATAATTCGAGGACAGAATCGGTGTATTACAGGACAAAACTTGTATTGATATAATTATTATGTTATGCTATTATTAAGAAATATAAAACAACTCAAATAGAACACGCAGGAGTAATAACCATGAACAAAGCTCTGTTTTGGGATTTGCAAGGAACTTTAGGTGGCGATGCAGTCGCAAGCATCAATACCTTTGAACCATACCCGTTTTCCAAAGAAGCTCTCAGCCTTGCGAAAAATAATGGGTATAAAAATATCATTATTACGAATCAAAGCAAGATCGGGAAAGGCATTCTCTCCGCAGAAGTGTATGATCGAGAGGCAAACCGTATCCTCAGCTTCTTTAATTCGGATGGTATTTTGATAGATGAATTTCTTTGTTGTCCGCACACAAGTGAAGATAATTGTGACTGTAAAAAGCCCAAACCCAGACTTATGTGGCAATGCGCAAAAAAATATGACCTTGACATACAAAAATGCTTTGTTATAGGTGACATGGGCAAAAACGAAATCGTGATGGCACACAATGCAGGGTGCAAAGGTGTTTTGGTATTGACCGGCGGCGGAAAAAGAAGTCTCGGTGAATTCCGTCACACATGGGCAGACCATGAAGCTGATATAATCGCAGAAAATGCCCTCGAGGCAGTGAAGGTTATAGTGAAGCATTAAACAAAGTAAAAAATGCTATGGATGCAAACTTGCCTTACTTTGAATTATAAAAATCTATAGTGTCGTATGACAGTAGCCTTGGAGGTGGAAATTGTTATGAACAGAATCGAAAAAGTCCGAGAAGTAATTGATGATATCTTACTGAATATGAAAGATAATGAAGAACGAAGATGTGCTTATTTGCATTTATACGGTGTCTCACAGGCATGTGCTCTTTTATCTATTAAACGTCAAGAAAACACTGAATTGGCTGTTATTGCAGGTATGTTACATGATATATATTCATACGCTAATATGGATCCCAAAGATCATGCTCATAAGGGCGCTGAAATGGCACGAAGCCTCATGAATTCATTAAACATATTTACCGAAGATGAAATTTCCATGGTATGTACAGCAATATATAATCACAGTGACAAATCATTGGTCCATGATACTTTGGATGAAATTTTGAAAGATGCCGATGTCATGCAACACGTTTTGTATAACCCGTTGTTTGAGATAAAAGGGCATGAACAGAACCGTTTTCATTCTCTCATGAAAGAATTTGATTTATAAAACGAAAAAATCACCCTCATGGGTGTCAGACTACTGACAAACCCTGTATTCTATCGCAGGGTTTGTCAAATTACACAAAGTTTAAACTGTTAGTAAAAGGGGATGCGCGGCGTGCGCGCCGCTTTTGGGACGAATAGGGGGATTTCGCCCTCTGCGGAGGGCGATTTAAGGCGCTGCCTTAAAAAACCGCGA
>JAZUBZ010000020.1:0-2643 GCA_045638805.1 Eubacteriales bacterium | reverse complement strand
AATTTTGAACGCATTCAGCTCAAAACAAAACTGACACCGTTCGAAAAACGATGTCAGTTCTATGAAAAATTGAGATTTTAAGAGATTTAACGCGATATTCTACGATAATGCTGTTTTATTTCGTGTCCATTGCCTTGGGGGCAGTATACTTCGGTGTGTCTTTTGTTTTTCACAGAAAGATTTGAACCGAGCGCCGGGTACCAGCAAGAGAGGGAGCGGATATGAGCGCCGCCGGTGGCGGAATCAGCGAATAGAAGCGAGTGACGTTTTAAGGAGAATCGCGACCGAGCCACGACGAGGGAGGGAGTCGACTATAAAACGTCAGTGGTCGGAGACCAAATCTCTCCTTCCGCGAATCTTAAGTCCACAACAGTAATGTTGTGGACTTTTGTTTTTTATATTCAAAACTCTCTGTTTCTATGATATAATATAATAAAAATGTGGGGAGAACCAATTATGGGTGGCAGCTACAAATCAACATCAATCGAGCAGGAACGAGCTGAAGAGAAAATATGTGTATTAGTTGAGAAAAAGCTTAACACAATATTTGAAAAGAATCCCAAACTATATTTGTCAAACAATAAATATACATACATTCAACCGGACTTTTATTCCGGCGAAAAACGGATCATCGGTGAGATTTTTGCACATATCGGAAAGCCTAAAAAAGCACAGGACAATAAAATATCCAACGACATACTTAAGATGCTGCTTCTTGAGAAAATCTCAGGTGTACCATATAGAAAAATCATTGTGGTATGCGATAAAGAGGAGGAGAAAAAGCTCTGTGGTTTGTCGGCTCTCGGTGAAAGTATACGACAATTCGGAATTGAAGTATTGTACGTGGAGATAGATGAGGCGTTGCGCGGGGAAATCTTGTCTGCGCAGGAACGCCAGAAAATGACTAATGTATAGAATGGTGCGACGTCAAGTTCAATTTAATTATTTGGGGTTGAAAATGAAATTGGACTTTGCTTACTTTAGTTCAACACCGCATTACACTTAAAGACACCCGCTCACGTACGGTTGTCTTTTTTAGTTGATTTTTGATATGTTCAGCTAATACTACATATATTTTCCTTTCGTACGTACACGCTTGCAACTTCCGTCAATATGTGATAAAATTATTATATTAAATCAAAAAGGAGGTACGGTATGCTTTTACACTTTACAATATGTGACGATGATGCCGGTATGAGAGAGTTTTTACGTGCAGAAGTATCTGCGTGGGCGAAAACCTGCGGTCACACTGTTACGGTAGATTCTTTTCCTTCTGCCGAAGCGTTCCTTTTTGAGTACAGTGAGAACAAAACCGTGGACGTGCTCCTTCTTGACATTGAAATGCCCGGAATGAACGGCATGGAGCTTGCCAAGCTGATACGCCGCGAGGGGGCAAAGCTGCAGATTATTTTTATTACGGGATATTCTGACTACATCTCCGAGGGATATGACGTTTCTGCACTGCATTACCTCATGAAGCCTGTGTCAAAGGAGAAGCTGTTCAGTGTACTGAACAAAGCGGCGAAGCTGTATGAAAAGAACTCAAAAAACATTTTACTTGAATGTACCGACGGAGTGTTTCTCCTTCCGATTTCCGAGATAAGATTTATCGAGGTTGCGGGAAACTATGTGACCGTTCACGGAGGGCGAGATTATACAGTTAAGTCTACCCTTGCATCCATTGAAAAACAGCTTGACGAGTCATTTTACAAAACGGGAAGGTCGTTTCTCGTAAGTCTTGACAAGATCAGACAGGTAACGAAAAAAGAAGTTTTTCTCACGACGGGCGAAGCCGTACCTCTATCAAGAGGAGTGTACGAAAAGCTGATAGGTGAGATCATTAGCAGAAAGTGAGGTGTTCCCATGTCGATCATATCATATTTTATAGACAAGCGTATTGCAAAATATCAGCGTGAGCTTACGCTGACTCATTACGAGGAAGTTGAAAATATGTACCGCAATATGAGGGCGTGGAGGCACGACCTTAGAAATCACCTACAGGTTATGAAGACATACGTTGACAGCGGAAACATAGATGCCGTAGGTACGTATCTTGACAAGCTTGACCATGACCTTACCACCGTTGATACGGTGATCAAAACGGGTAACGTCATGACTGATGCAATACTTAACAGCAAGATCTCTCTTGCAAGATCGAAGAACATCTCCGTTACTGCCGACGCGCATATTCCAGTAAAGCTTGCTATTTCTGAGATAGACCTATGCGTTATCATCGGAAATCTTTTTGACAACGCCATAGAAGCAAGTCTTAAGCTCCCCGAAAGCGAGAGAATGATACGTGTTTACATGGACATGAAGGGAACACAGCTTTATATTTCCTTCACTAATCTTACTGCTACAAAGAAACAATCTACCTTTACTACTTCAAAGGGCGAGGGTCACGGCTTTGGACTTATGCGTATTGATCGCACGGTAGAAAAGCTCGGAGGATACGTCCGTCGCGGAAGCGAAGATGGGGCGTTCACGACGGAGATACTCTTGCCGCAAAGCGAAATATAATGCAATTCGTCACCGAAATATAACGATTCGTCCCCGAAATGTGATTTTCGGGGATTCTTCGTTTATAATAAAGCCGTAAGTTAAATCAAATGAAAGGCTTGGTAAATCATGAAAAAAGACAAA
>JAZUBZ010000019.1:0-25477 GCA_045638805.1 Eubacteriales bacterium | reverse complement strand
GACATGGCTACGATCCGACTTAATGATCTCAAAGCTTGAGAATAAGGTTAAGGTCGATACCGAAACTTTCCTTCACGAGGTTGCTAAGAGACTTGCGTAAGCTCTACGATAAATTAATAATAAAAGCTCCGACGTGGTTTCACCGCGTCGGAGCTTTGTTGTGTTGTGAAGGATTTTTTTGTTTATTTAAATAGCTTATCGTTATTGGTGCAGGCATCTTTTATTACTTCAGAAAGTGTTTTGCCGTAGATATCCTCAAACATTACACTGTCACAATAAGCCGAGATAAACTTGTTGAGTCCACCGAGTTCATTTATACAGTATTCTGCAACCACGCAACCGACGTAATAATTGTAAAAGTCACTATTGGTGTCAAGCAAAGATATATCGTTATAACGTGAATACAAACTGACAAATGCCTTCAGATAACTTTTAGCATTATATTCGAGGTCGTTATCTGCTATAAGTTTGCAAATTTGGTTATGCTCTGCTTCGTTTGAGTTTTCAGATACTGGGGGCGATTTAAAATAACTATAATTGTCAGACGAAATATCGTCAAAGAAATTCAAGCCTATATACTGAGCAAATCCCTCTCTGAATATATTTGAGGGATGATAGACAAGCTCAGTGTTATTCTCTATGACCATATGTACGTACTCATGAACAAAATCATAGGGAGAGATACAATACATTACGTTATCCTCGGGGAAGCAGTATGATCTGCTCTTTCCATTCAGATCGACATATGAACTATCAAAATAACACGTACTTTCCTTTAAGCTTAATGTATTACAACTGACGTTTAGATAATCTTGAACCTTACGCATTATCTCCACAGCTTCATCTTTAATTCCCCAAATCTCATTTGCATCAAAATCATCTATCGAGAAATGAAAGGTCATATAGTCTGTGGTGATAACGTAATAATCGTTTTTGACTTCATATTGGGTGTTTTCTTGTGTTTTAACGTAGTCTGTTTGAGAAGAATCGCATCCACATATACTGAGTATTAACAGTAATAATAATGAGATACAGAAAATATGTTTAATCATATCTATTTATCCAGGAAAGGAGTCTCTTTAAGCTTTCTCCTTGAAAGTCTGAAGATGATTCGTCAAGCTTATTATAGGTACATTCATCATTTGTCTGCGATAATACGTCGTAAAATGTATCAGTATGCTCTACAGAAAACATCGGACTTTGTAAATAGTGAAGTAACAGCACGGGTCTGTCAAGTTTTTCTGTGAATTTTACAGCAGAGCGAAGGTGATATTCTTCGGGAGCTTCATCATATGTATTTCCAATTAAAGCTGTAACGAGTGATGTTACTCCGTCTCCTCTGAACTCACAATATAAAGGTAAGTCAGTAATTGAATCGATAACTGCGCATCCACTAATCCTATTTGAAGTATCCTCTGCAATAAGACGAAGTGCGTTTATTGATCCCGTACCAGATCCTGCTATAAAAATTTTTGAGTTTCCAATGAAGCTTGTTTTATCAAAAATATCTATCAATGCGTTCGCATCGACGAGATCATTTTCTCCTCCCAGATCTCTAATTCCTTCACTTTCGCCAAATCCTCTCTCATACGGGCGAATAACGATTATATCATTGAGAGCAAAATTTGTTGCGAGTGTTTCAATGAATGTTTTTACCTGGGGGAAATAAATCAGTACAGTATATTTCCCTCCTTTACTAGAATAATCATCGGGAAGCACCACATCGGCGGAAAGCTTGCCGTTAACAGACTCATACAGCACTTTATATGCAACCGCACCTCTTATTTGACTTGAGAATGTTTGCTTGGTAATATCTATAACGCCGTCAACCTCGGTTAGTTTCTCCATAGTATCAATAATATCTTCTTGAGGATCGGGAGCTGTTTCAATGTGCTCTGTAGTTTGTGTATGCTGTATGGTGTTTTTCGAAGATGCTTCTGTATTATTGCTTGTTTCCTTATTACACGAAACAAGTAAAACCATAAATAAAGCAAGTATTAAAATTAGGTATTTTTTCATGTCAATTATCCTTTCTATTAAAAACATACCAATGGGGCGTCATTCCGCCATAAAAATAATCTCCTGATTTATGCTGAACAAAGAGATATTCTTTGGAATTGATATTTTTAATTATATATTCCTCTGCTGTCATTTCAGAGTCGTTCAGTACAAATCCTTTAGTGTATCGTAGCATCATATTGGATTCCCCGCGCCGAGCCTTGATAGCCCTCATACATATTCCGCGGGATAAAAAGTTGATCCTTAGAACGAACAATTCTTCTGCACTGCTATACTGTACATTGGGATTAAACAAAGTAATTTCGGGAACAAAGTCGCAGACCTCCCATTCCCCATGTACACTTACGTCATCAATAAAAGGAAGATCAGTTTTATCCACGTGAGGACGAATTTGCTGTTCTGTGTATGCAATATTATCTGTCTGACGGTAAAGTAAAAGTATGGATTCTGCGCCATCATCAATACATTCGTCGTTTAAGAAATGAACGATCATATATCGTATACCGTCTTTAACGATCGTACTGAATGCATTGGGAATTGCAAACGTATACTTGGGTGAAAGTCTGTAAAGGATCCCTTTAGTCCAAAAATACTTCCAGGCAAAGGTTCCACCGGGCATAAATATGATCTCATAGTCAACAGATTCATCGCTTATCTCTTCAAATGAATCAATATCATTTTCTTTAAAGAGCTTACCGACGAGCTGCCATTTACCTACGATTTGCGGATCATCCTCAAATGGTAAAAGTAGAATATCTGACAGTATCGTTCCACGATTACTTTCATTGCAAAGTGTGTCGATAGTTTCGATGTGCTTTTTGTATTTTTCAATTGATTCGGATAAAACTATCTTTTTTCTTTTGAGTATTTCCTGTAATTCCTCGTTCGTTGAGGCATGTATGATCTTTATCTCATTTAATGAGAATCCGAGGGATTTGTAAAACAATATCTTCTTATATTTCTCTATTGCATCAAGTGAATAAAAACGATATCCGCTTGAGCTATCTATAATATCTGCCTTCAATATACCCTCGGAATCATAATAACGAAGCGTTTGGGCGTTTACGTTACATATCCTTGCTAAATCACCAATCTTTATCATTCCGTTCCCTCCTGTTAGGATATTATAACATTATAGTTAACTATAATGTCAAGAGAATTCGCACATTATAAATATAAAAAGACAGAGAAATTTGAACTCTCGGTCTCAGACTACTGACAAACCCGCCACTTCTGACGGTCTTTGTCAGCGGTCTGAATGACTAAACTTTGTTTAGTCATTTTTTTCTTGTACAGTAAGTGTCACCGCCGAAGTGTACAAGCTCCTGCGGTTCGTAATTTTGGAAATAGGTTAAAAGATCCATCTAACGTGCTTTTGATACGATATCCGGTCGGATGTAGGGCATGTGGTCCTCCTTGTAATTTTGTTTTTTTTGATATTCTGTAATGGAAAGAGCCCCTCACTACTCATAGTAAATAGTGAAAGGCTCTATGCGCTGCTTTATGAAATTGTCATGGTTTTAATATATTATTATGGACTGATGAGAATTCTGTAGTACAACTTCTGCATTGGTTTGACCAGTATCACTTTAAAGTTGCAAATTAAAACTGTATACCACGGTAATATTGAGATTCTTTTTTTCTTACTTCTTCAAATCTTGAATATTCCTCTTGTGAATAAGCATTAAAGTCAAAAAATCCTTCGACATCATTATAAGGTAATATTATCCCTAATTCGCTCATGATTTGAATATAGCATTTAATTTTGTTTGTCGCTGCTACTGCGGAATAATGAGGATCAGTAATAGAGTCATCTAGAACATTGTCTATCAATTCTCCTATTACGTCTTCCATATCATTCAATAAATATTTAAGTTTTTCTTGATTAATATCCATATTTTTCAACTCCACATTTCGTACCAATTTTTTGCCCACCTTGTAACATTGGGATCTTGATACATAATTGGATTATTAAAACAGTACACAAACATATTATAACTAATCAATCCTTGATAAGTCGTGATATAATCATCCCCATTGTTAAACCTTCTTACCTGTGGATCATAATATCTACTGTTACAGTAGTAGAGCTTTGTCGCGGTATCGTAGAAATATCCACGGTAACGAATAGGGTTGATATTAGCGATGTGTGGGTGACTGTTCGTTGTTACGTTATTACCATTATAGTTTATAGTTTAAATTCTGTCAAGTTTATCAAAGCAACTATATATACCCGGAAACAAAAGAGACATAACCCTTTTGAGCTATATCTCTTTCATAACCATGATTAAATTGAAATAACGCCAAATCCTTCAAGAAGTGAGGAAATAAGGATCAACACGATGAATACGGGAGCTACATACTTGATCATTACGTTAAAGAGGAGCTTAAGCTTGAATTTTCCTGTTAACTCGATCTCATCGGTGATCGTTTTTGTTTTAATAACGTAACCAATGAATATGCATGTAAGGAATGCAACGATCGGCATGAGGACACTGTTGCTTGAGAAGTCGAACATATCAAGAAGTCCCTTTCCGCCGATGGCGATATGACTCCAAATACCGTTACCGAGTGACACGGGTATACCAACTGCGAGACAACCGATAAATACAACTAAACAAGTGATCTTTCTTCCCCAACCAAACTTATCGTTAAGTATAGAAACTACCGTCTCCATAAGGGATATTGAGGAGGTTAACGCTGCAAAGAGAACAAGCAGGAAGAACAGAGCGCCGATTATATCGCAAGCCGTTCCGCCTATACTGTCGAATACCTTAGGCAGCGTGATAAACATGAGTCCGGGACCTTTTCCAAGTGCGCTTTCATCGCCTCCGGAAAATGAGAAAACTGCAGGGATTACCATAAGTCCAGCAAGGAAAGCGATACCCATGTCGAAAAATTCGATCTGATGAGCGGATTTTTCAATGCTCACGTTCTTTTTCATATATGATCCGTAAGTGATCATGATACCCATTGCAAGAGACATTGAGTAGAACAGCTGACCCATAGCAGCAAGGACCGTCATGACAGTAAACTTGGAAAAATCAGGCTTGAAATAGTATACTACACCATCCATAGCACCGGGCATAGTCATTGAGTAAAGAGCAATGCCGATCGTAAGAACGATGAGAATAGGCATCATAATCTTACTTACCTTCTCAATACCTTTCTCAACGCCGAGAAGAACTACAAGTGCTGTAATTCCAATGAAGAGGAAGAACCAACCGATGGGTTCAAAGGTGCTTCCGATAAAGTTTCCAAAGTAATTATCAGCAGCAGATGCATGACCGGTACCACTTATGAAAACAGCAAGATATTTAAATACCCAGCCTCCGATAACAGAATAATACGGCAAGATCATCATGGGAATTATCGCAGCCAGCCATCCGACAAAACGATACTTCTTATTAAGACTTCCAAAAGCTTCAATAGCACTGAGGCCTGTTTTTCGTCCCAGTGCAATCTCTGCGCACATAAGAGAAAAACCAAAGGTTACAGACAGTATGAGATAAACAAGCAGAAAAATTCCTCCGCCGTACTGAGCTGCAAGATAGGGGAAACGCCAAATATTTCCAAGTCCGACTGCGGAACCTGCGGCAGCAAGCACAAAGCCGATCTTTCCCGTAAAACTACTTCTTTTTTCTTTCATAGATGTTTAAACCTCCCGGTGACACAAACAATACGGACATTATATCACTAAGGGGAGATTTTTTCAATATAATTTCGAATTTTTATAATATTAATTATTAAAATTTTAATCTTTATTACATAATCGGAGAATATTCACGAAGTCTTACTCTGTCAACTATAATTTCTCTCTCTAGCTTCCAATAAGCATTTATCTTAGGTCTTTTATGTGGCGTAAGTATGATTAGTTTATCGGAGATCATAGCAAGCTGGTAGAGTACCGGATTCAGCATCGATTCTTCACATAAATGAAGAGCAAAACTACAAATAACTGTATTAAAACGGTAGTTTGACAGTGCACCAAGGACGATATCTTTGAAGGAATAGGTTAAGACTTCCCTGCCTGTCATTTTTTTATACAGCTCATGTGTGTATGGATCACATCCGACTATGTCCTTATCCGGGAAGCATCTTGTAACCTCTCCGGAACCGCAACAAAGATCAAGTATTTTTTCACCGACATCAATCCCCGAAAGAAGTTTTTTTATGATATCCGCATGAGGATTTATATATTCGTTACCGTATTCCTTATAGAATTCGTCTACGCCCAATTCGGAATACATATTCCTGATAGCATCCATATATTTAGTTCCTAACAAATATTCAAACAGGAACAGTATCAACTGTTCCTGTCAGTTTTTTATTCTTCAGGAGTATTCTCTTCCTCAGAAGTTTCTGTCTCCTCAAAAATTTCGGGAGCATCCTCAAGATCAAACGTCTTAAGTTCTGATACACCTGCAGCCGCATCATCAATATATTTTTGGTGCAGGAGGGTCATGACTTTGTCCCACATTGTACATGATGGATTTTCACCATAAGCACTGAGTGACGAGTTAATATCGTAACCGGTCCAGCAAGCAGCAACGTAATATGGAGTATAACCGACGAAATATCGGTCAAAGTCGGCACTCGTAGTACCGGTTTTGCCTGCCGTATCTACCTGATTACGAAGGGTAACCGACATACCTGTACCGGCTGACATTACGTTCATCATAATCTTAGTCATGGCTTTGGCAGTGATTTCACTCACAGCAACTTCTGTGTAATGAGTATTCTCAAGTACTATCTGTCCCGAACTGTCTTTTACATATAAATAAAGGTTGGGAGATTCGTATATGCCGTTATTAGGGAATATCGTATAAGCTGCAGCGGCCTCCATAACAGTCATACCGTAGTTGAGCTGTCCGAGAGACAGAGCCGCCAAACCACGGTCTGTGATAACTGACCCGTTGTCGAGAACCTTTTCATCAATTAGACTGTCGATATGAAGTGTGTTCTTCATAAAGTCAAATGATCTGTCAACGGTCATCATCTCCAGTACTTTCATTGCGACTGTATTTTTAGATACACGTACAGCTTCATTGATAGTAATCGGACCACTGTAATAGTTGGGGTAATTTTTTGGATATGGAGACTTTTCAGTCCACTGCCATGAAGTACCTGCACCGTGAACAACGTCAGTGTACCAAAGGGGAGTATCTTCCACGATCGACGTAGGAGTAATAAGTCCTGCGTCCATTGCAGGAGCATATACCGCAATGGGTTTGATGGATGAACCTATGGGTCGAACAGCACGAGTGGCGCGATTCAGAATAAGGTTACCCTTCTTCTCACCTCTTCCTCCGATAAGTCCAAGAACATCACCGGTATACGGATCGATTACTACTATTGCTGCTTCGGGCTGAAGTCCTTCCTGAGCCTTAGGGAAGGAACTTTCGTCTTCGTAAACAACCTCAAGTGTATCCTGAATCTCAGGATCCATGGGGATATAGATACTATAACCGGACGTGTAAAGTTTAGTACTTGCAAGAGCATATGTCCAGTTATTCTTTTTCATAAGGTCATCGATTACTTGGAAGATAACAGAGTCGACATACCAACTGTGAACGGTGAGATCATCGTCTTCTTTCTTTTGTTCTGCAGAAGCATCAATGAGGACGAGTTCTTCTTCAAGAGCCGCTTCGTATTCTGCTTTAGATAGATAACCGTATTCGCGCATACACATGAGCACAGTACCACGTCGTATCTTATTACCGTCTTCCTTAATGTCACCATTGGCGTCAGTATAAGTAAACAAGTCATGGTAAAGAGGTTCATAACGTGATGGGTTTTTGACAATTCCCGCAAGTGCTGCGCATTCAACAAGTGATAGTTCTGATATGTCCTTGCCGAAATAAGTGTTTGCCGCAGTTTTGACACCATAGCAATTATTCCCAAGATACACAATGTTGAGATACATCTCAAGTATCTCCTCTTTACTGAGCTGTTTTTCAAGGCTCAAAGCTCTGAAAATCTCCTCAACCTTACGCTGGATAGAGAAATCATCATCGCCTGTAAGGTTCTTTACAAGCTGCTGGGTAATTGTTGAAGCACCTCTGATCTGGTCAAAGCGAAGGAAATAATTTGCAAATGCGCCTACTGTACCGTACCAGTCAACACCGTTATGCTGTTTGAATCTATGGTCTTCCACAGCAATAAACGCATTAATAAGGTCCTTGGGCATTTCACTGTATTCAGCCCACAGACTGTTTACCGAACCGTAAAGCCGCTCATCTTCAAGCTCAACTGCAGTGCCGTTTCTAATGATACGATCCTCTTCGGTTTCGTAATCCATATAGTATATACGTGTTGTCGTATCTTTCGCAGCAGATACAAGCAGAGATGGATCCATTTCTAAATCAAGGTTATTCTTTATATATACCGCAAATACAGTACCGACTATAACTGAGGTTATAAGTCCGATAAGTATAACAGTAAGTAAGATATTGGAGATATAAGACAGAGCTTTAAGTATAACCTTACCCGTGATCTTTAACGTTTTAACCGTTACTTCTTTACTATTGCTACGGGAAGGAGTCATTTTTGAATTATTAGTCATATCTGTATTCCTTTCTAAAGGATAGTCACACTATACCGTATATTATTTTATACTAAAAATTTGAATTTAGTATTAACACGAGGAAAATAATACCGATATATGAGCTTGAACGTGAAAATAACGTCATTTTATGACCACGTTTTCAGGGCACGCTAAATTTTTGAGTTCGGTAAATATAAACTCACTGTTTTTTGTAAGCATGACGTTTTCTTTAAGATATATACTTTTTTCGTTATCGTAAAAAATAACGGGTAAATCACCTTCGTTAAATATCTTCAAAAAACTGTTGATACGACGGTATTCTTCGGAATCCAGAGAAGGTACCTTTATATATACGCATTTAGGCTGTTTCCTGTGGTTGTCAGTGCGGATTGCTTTGACAGGATCATGCTCCTTGAATTCAGAATTATCCTCAAGTATATTCACTTTCCTCGGTATAAGCTTAACATCCTCATCATCCTTGACATTTACTGATCCTTCAACGGAAACGACCGAATTAACTATCAGTAAATGTCCGAATTCCTCGCATATTTTAGAAAAACAAATGAGCTCGATATCGCCACTCTGATCTTCAATGGTAACAAAAGCCATATTATCACCGCTTTTTGTAACCTTGTTGGTTCTGGAAGTAACAATTCCAACCACATTAACTTTAGAATTGTTTGATAATCTGCGTTTGGCTGTTACTTCTTCGGGAGTATCAGAAAAAGCCTCGTGAATATCGGAAATCTGAATATGGGGTGTTACTTCTATAGATTTTGAATAATCATCAAGGATATGCCCTGAAAGAAATACACCGCAGCTTTCCCTCTCAAGAAGAAGTTTTTCACGTGCAGAAAACTCATTAATACTCGGGAACACGGTCTTAACGGCTTCAAGCTTCATTTCATTTCCCATTGAGAACAGATCAAGTTGATCTTCATCGTACTTAACGCCTGACGAGCTCATGACACTTTCGAAAACCGCAAGCATCTGACTTCTGAAGTGACCGAGTGAATCGAGAGATCCGGATTTGATCAACGCTTCAAGCTGTTTTTTATTTATACCGTACGGTCTCATACGGTCCACGAAATCATCGAAATCATCAAACGTACCGTTCATGGTTCTTTCCTTCATGATGTCGTTTACAAACTGAAGACCGATATTTTTGAGAGAAAGAAGACCGTAACGTATGTTGACGCCTTCAACGCTGAAGTCTGCTCTGCTTGTGTTAACATCGGGAGGGAGTATCTTGATACCTATTTTTCTGCATTCAGTGCTGTATTCGGATATCTTACCTACCGAACCGAATACTGACGTTAGAAGTGCGGCATAGTATTCTCTCGGACAGTGGCATTTTAAATATGCTGTTCTGAATGAAAGTACAGCATACGCTGCCGCATGAGATTTATTGAATGCATAATTTGCAAAGCTGACGATATCGTCAAACAGATCAAGAGCGAGTTTTTCATCAATTCCCCTCTGTGCTGCACCTGAGATAAATGCGGCTTTTTCGCTGTTTAATACGTCCGATTTTTTCTTCGATATAGCTCGCCTTACAATATCAGCGTGACCGAATGAATACCCTGCTATCTCACGGAAGATACGCATGACCTGCTCCTGATATACTATACATCCAAAGGTACCATCAAGTATAGGTGCAAGTGAAGGTATCTTATACTCAGCTTTATTTTTACCATGACGGGCTTCAATATATTTAGGAATTGAGTCCATAGGCCCCGGTCGGTACAAAGCGATGGCTGCTATGATATCGTCGATGTTTTCGGGACGAAGTCTTGTTAACATCTGTCTCATTCCCGATGACTCAAGCTGAAATACGCCATCGGTATGACCGGCGCTAATCATCTTATACGTTTTTGTATCGTTTACATCAACTGCGGAAAGATCAAAGGAAGGATCGCGTTCCTTTACAGCTACCTCTGCATTATGAATTATCGTAAGATATCTGAGTGCAAGGAAATCGAATTTCAGTATACCCAGCTCAGCTATCGTCTCCATGTCAAACTGAGTTACGGCGGCACCGCTGTTTACAGCTACAGGTACGTACTCAGTAACAGGCTTATCGGTAATAACAACGCCTGCCGCATGGGTAGATGCATGACGAGGCATACCCTCAAGTGCAGATGCAGTATCGATGAGTCTTTTTACTTTAACATCGGTTTCGTAATACGAAGATAACTCTTTATTCTCTTTAAGTGCTTTTTTAATGGTTATATCAAGGCGCTGAGGGATCTCCTTGGCGACCTTATCGACCTCTGAATACGGCATGCCGAGGGCACGTCCTACGTCACGCACTGCGGCACGCGCCGCAAGAGTTCCGAAGGTAATTATCTGAACTACCCTGTCATCACCGTACTTATTTTTAACATATTCAATAACCTCGTCACGTCTATCATAACAAAAATCAATATCAAAGTCAGGCATGCTGACACGTTCAGGGTTAAGGAATCTTTCAAAAAGAAGATCAAATTTAATTGAATCAACGTCAGTAATACCTATAAGATATGCAACAAGACTCCCTGCTCCCGATCCACGTCCGGGACCTACCGGAATACATCGACTTTTTGCGTGATTTACAAAATCCCATACTATAAGGAAATACTCATCATATCCCATCTTGCCGATGACAGTAAGTTCATAATCTATTCGCTCCAAATAAACCTGCTTCGTATGTACATCAGTAAGCGTAATATGACCTGAAGCAAGCTTTTTTTCAAATCCTTTTTCTGCAAGATGTCTGAGATAGTCTTTAGGTGATAATCCGTTGTCAGGCTTGAATGCAGGAAGCTTTGTTTTTCCGAATTCAAAATCAAAATTGCACATTTCTGCAATCCTGACAGTGTTCTCAAGAGCATTTTCATATTTATGAAACAGAGCATACATCTCATCGGTACTTTTGAAATAGAATTCATCTGTCTCAAATCCTATAGGTCTTCCGTCGGTTATAACGTTATTGGTTTGAATACACATGAGTACTGCCTGATCGTCAGCATCATTTTTGGAAAGATAGTGAACGTCATTTGTGACTACCATAGGGATACCCGTTTTTTCGGAAAGCGATACGATACCGCTAATAACAGTCTTTTGCTCGCCAATACCGTGATCTTGCAACTCAAGGTAGAAGTTACCGTCTCCGAATATTTCGTTAAGCTTCAGCGCTGTATCCTCTGCATTTTCGTAATCACCGCCGACAATAGCTCGCGGTATAGCTCCCGCAAGACATGCTGAAAGTGCTATAAGCCCTTCGGAGTGCTCACGTAAAAGATCCATATCAACTCGCGGCTTGGAATAAAAACCGTCTGTGAATGCCTTGGAAGTAAGAGTGACCAAGTTTCTATAACCTATCTCGTTCTTTACAAGCAAAACAAGGTGGTAGCTGTGTGAATCCATATACTTATCGCGGTCTTCCATACCTCTTCTGGCAACGTAGACCTCACAGCCGATTATAGGTTTCACCCCTGCTCTAACACACGATTTATAAAAATCGACGACTCCATACATTACGCCGTGATCGGTGATAGCGACAGCAGATTGACCCATTTCGCGAGCCTTTTCGGGTATCTTACTGATCCTGCAAGCCCCGTCAAGCAAGCTGTATTCACTATGTAAATGCAGATGTACAAAATCTCTGCTCATATAACGCTATCTCCTTTCACCTAAGGTTTAGTTTTCGTTTCTTGTTTTTAACTCTTCAGCATGTGCAAACAGTTTTTCAAGTCTGTGCTTCATACCTGATTTAGTTATAGGCGGCTGACACTTCCCTGCAAGCTCATTGAGTGATGCTTGTTTATGAGCTTCTCTCAGTTCTGCCGCTTCTCTGAGCTCTGACGGAAGCGCGGTAAGGCCTCCGTTTTCTCTTATAAATGCTATTGCCTCAAGATATTTTTGAGAGGCATTAAGTGCTTTCGTTATATTTGCTGTATCGCAGTTAACCAAACGATTTGCGTTATTACGAACATCTTTCATGATCTTGGAGTTCATTACCTCAAACGCCGCGCTCGTAGCTCCAAGGAAAGCTAAAAGATCGCTGATTATGTCATTGTCTTTGAAATATACAACGAATTTTTCTTTTCTGCGCGTAGTGCCCGCTGTGAAGCCTACCCTATCCAAGGCGTCGACGATTGCGTCTCTGTCTGATTCCTCTGAAACGGTAAAATCAAGATGGTACCTTTTTTGGGGATCGGTAACGCCACCAGCCGTTATAAACGCCGCTCTTAAAAACTCGCTCGTACAATTCTCGCACCGTACGTTATCAAGAACAGCTCGGGCGTTTAATGCACCCGCTTCGCCTGTCAAAGCCGCTACCGTATCTGAAAAAGTACGTTTACAACACTTTTTCTTGACTTCTATTTTGTAAAGCGCTGCTTTCGTTTCTTTATTGAATGAATGTGTTTTCATAAATTATTCAACATAGATTATTTCTGTTTCGATATCAATGTCGTATGCTTCATGTATAACGTGCTTTATATGTTCAACAAGTTCACATACATCCTTTGATGTTGCGCAGTTTCTGTTTATTACAAAACCAGCATGCTTCTCAGATACCTGTGCACCGCCGATCGCACATCCCTTAAGACCGCATTCGTCTATCATCTGACCCGTATAACGTCCGGGATATCTTTTAAAGGTACTTCCTGCGCTGGGGAATTCAAGAGGTTGCTTATCAACACGTCGTTTCTTGTAATCGTCCATTACGGCGGTAATCTCTTCAATGTTTCCCTCTTTAAGCTGAAGCTCTGCTGAAAGAATGATCCCGCCGTTTTCTTTGAAAACACTGTGTCTGTAACCGAATTTATGATCATCGCCTTCTACTGTTTTGATCTTCATTGTCTCGGGATCGAGATAAGTCGTTTTTACCACAACGTCACGGATCTCGCCGTCGTACGCACCTGCGTTCATAAACACCGCACCGCCTATTGTACCGGGTATACCGAAAAGACATTCCATACCAGAAAGACTTTCGTTTTTTGCTCTGATACCGCATGAAGAAAGCATAGCACCACATTCGGCGTAAAGCTTTGTTCCGTCCACACGGATAGAATTCATCCCCTCTGTGCTGATTATTACACCGTCAAAACCTGCATCAGAGAACAGTATATTACTACCGTTACCGATAACGTAGGTTCTTAACGAAAGCTTCTTAGCCTCGTTTAAAATGAAGATAAGAGCATCTACACTTTTTGGTATCATAAATAAACGTGCGCATCCGCCTATCTTAAAGGTACAATGGCCTGACAGAGGCTCGTTTTCTTTATAATCAATTTTATTATCACATCCGTTATATTCATTTACAGATGATATAAGCTTACAAATATTTTTACACATTTTGATTATCCTCTCGTGATGTAAAAAGGATTCAAGCAATTATTTGGCAAAGAGCATTTCTCTCGCCGCCGCTCTCTGCTTATCCGTAACATCAATTCCTCCGATGATGCGAGCGATCTCTTCAATACGCGCTTCGTCATCAAGAAGCATGACCGAGCTTTCTGCTCTACCGTCAATTTCCGTCTTCTTTATGAGAAAATGATGGTCTGCAAGTGCGGCAATCTGAGGAGAGTGAGTAATAGCAATGACCTGTGAATTTTCAGATAACTTCTTAAGTAGATGACCGATACGTTCTGACGTACTGCCAGAAACACCTGCGTCAATCTCGTCGAAGATAATCGTTTCAGCTCCGCTTTTTTTATTAAGAGAGGAGCGAAGAGCCAGCATTACTCTTGAAAGCTCGCCGCCTGACGCTACCTTTGAGATTGTAACCGGGTCTTCACCGGGATTAACCGAAAGTAATATATCGACAATGTCGGCACCGCTTGATGTAAAGTTATATTCCCCTTTCAAAACATCAGGAATGACTTGGATGAAGAATTTAACCTTAGGCATATCAAGATATCTGAGGGTGACAGTAACCTCATCAGATACCGTCTTAGCTGCCGTAGCGCGGGACTCCCTGAGTGCATTCGCATCTTCTGTAGATCTAACTGTCAGCTTTTCGATCTTTTTCTCAAGCTCACTTATCGCTTCATCGGATTCTGTTAATTTCTTAAGCTTTCTTGCTGCATCGGCGCGGAATGTTTTGATCTCAGCTATTGACGCTCCGTACTTTCTCTTAAGCTTATCAATAAGATTAAGTCGTGATTCGATCTGGTTCAGCTTTTCCGTGGGATCCCCGCTGATACCCGTATCAAGTGCGGCATTTACCGTTTCGGCAATGTCAAGTATCTCGTAACGGTATTCGTCAAGCTTGCGGATCATATCAGCTACACCGTCAACAACGTCGGATACCTGCGCAAGCGCCGCAGATGCTCGCTCAAGCAGATAAGCCGCCGAATACCCTTTCTCATTTTGAGACAGAGCTTTGTACACGATCTTTCTGCTCTTCTCGGTACGTTCGATGGATTTGATTTTTGTTCTCAGCTTTTGCAGTTTCTCTTCCTCGTCATCAACCGTTAAGCGTGCCTGATCGATCTCTTTTATCTGATAGGTAAGAATATCGATCATCATATTCTTCTCCTTCAGTTCGTCACGGAGAGCCTTAAGCTCTGCTCTTGCCTTTGAAAGTTCGGTATAACTTTCGGTGTATTTAAGAAAAAGTTCACCGTTGTCTGCGTAACCGTCTATAAGAGATACGTATTCGTTTTTATCGGTAAGGAAATTTTTTTCATCCTGCGTATTGATACCGAGCAGTTTTGTACCGACACTTCTTAACTGTGTAAGGGTAATGGCCCTGCCGTTGGCTTTTATACTGTTTCTCCCGTCTTCGGAAACGGTACGCACTAAGCTGAGCTCACCGTTTTCATCGGGTACAATGTCGGATTCATCGTCATGTGTCAGATCTGCAGGTTCGAATATTGCAGATATAACCGCACGGCTCTCGCCGCTGCGAACGATATCTCTGGAGGATTTTGACCCCGAAATAAGCTGCAGACAGTCTATCATTACAGATTTTCCTGAACCGGTCTCGCCTGTGATGACTGTAAATCCGTTTTCAAAGTCCACGTTAACATTTTTGGCAACAGCACAGTTCGTTATACTTAAGCTTTTAAGCATGGGTACACCCCCTTACTAAGATCATGTCTATTTTATACACCTGTTATCTCTCTGAACTTTATTACAAAGTGTTCAGCTGCTTCAGCGCTTTTACTTACCATAATAATGCAATCGTCACCTGCCACACATCCGAGAATGTCAGTATCGTGGAGTGAGTCGATCCTTGCTGCAACAGCATTCGCCATGCCCGGATACGTTTTTACAACTATATTGTTAAGTGCAAATTCAACGCTTCTTACTGAACCGTCGATAGCTTTACTATAAACGTGTTTGCTTTCCGGATGAGACGTACCAGGAACGATATATTTATATGTTCCTGTTTCGCCCATAACCTTAAGGAGCTTAAGCTCACGGATATCTCTTGATACGGTTGCCTGGGTTACGTCGTAGTTTGCAAGTCTAAGCTTGTCGATGAGTTCTTCCTGTGTTTCTATATTATAGTTGGAAATGATCTCGAGGATCTTGTTGTGTCTTTTGATCTTCATTATATTTAAAATTCCTTTCTCGCGTTTTTGCAAGGTCTGGTTTTTTTCACTCAATAATTATACGTCCTGAAGCTTTGAACTGAGGACACTCAAAAAGCTGTTATTCTTAAGTCTTATTAGTTTTGTATCTGTTTCTGCGCGTGTAATTTCGAGAATGTCACCGTTCTTCATTTCTTTTGCTATTCTGCCGTCTACAGTTACGTAAACTGAATTTTCACGCACTTTAATATCGTGAAGCTTTACCACAGATTCCCCCTGCAAAATAATAGGTCTGTTACTGAAGGAATGGGGACAGATCGGTGTTAGACAAATAGCATTCAGAGATGGGGCAAGAATCGGTCCACCGGCAGACATAGAATATGCTGTTGAACCGGTGGGCGTAGCAATGACCATTCCATCTGCACGACACTTCTTTATAAGTACGTCATTACACGATACTTTGAAATTAAGTATGCGAGCAATAGGTCCGTTAGAGATAACCACATCATTAAGTGCTGGAGGCAAAGGTGTTTCGCTACCGTCACAGTGAACGATGTTTGGCGATATCATCATTCGGCTTTCTACAACGTAATTACCGCACAGTACCTCTTTCACAAGGTTAACGTCTGCCGCTTCAAGTTCTGCCATATAACCGAGCGTACCGAAATTTATTCCAAGTATGGGAATATTGTATGAGCAAAGTCCCATTGCGGCATTAAGAATAGATCCGTCTCCGCCAAGGACAATCGCCATATCAATATTCTGAACGTTCTCAATTACACGATAACTGAGAGCAGATGCTTTGGTAATCAGATACTCAACCGCCTCGGGATACACAAACAGCTCAGTCTGACATGACTGAAATACTGATGCAAGCGATGTGAGAAAACCGGAGGGAATGTTTTTTTTATAGTTTATTATAAGTAAGACTCTGTTAATCTTTTTCACGTGTACCTCCGTATACAGTGTCGGTAATTTGTTTATCGGAAACCTCAGAAGTACTGTCAATTGACTTTATGCACTTGAAGAGAAACTCAGTATTTCCGTCGCCTCCTTGAATAGATGAGGGTGCAAGGTCTGTTACGTGAAAACCTGCATCACGTGCAGCTGAAATAACTCTTTTGACAGCATATATATGCTGTTTTTTGTCTTTAACTATGCCGTTTTTATTAAGCGCAGATCTTCCGCATTCAAACTGAGGTTTAATAAGTCCGATATATACTCCGTCGTCCGAAAGTATTGAGTAGATGGCATCGAGCACCAATGTCTGAGAAATGAATGACAGGTCTGCGACTGCAAGCTGACACTCTTCACCAAACGTTTCATGTGTCAAATCTCTCGCATTGAATTTTTCCATCGAAACTACACGAAGGTCTTTTTTTAGAGATGGTGCAAGCTGATCGGTACCAGAATCAACTGCATAAACCTTCCTCGCTCCGCGCTGAAGAAGACAGTCGGTAAAACCGCCTGTTGAAGCACCGATGTCGGCACAGACAAGATCTCTTACATCGAATTTAAACGTATCGAGCGCACCGGCAAGCTTAAATCCGCCGCGGCTTACGTACGGTATGTCGTTGAGTGCGATCTCAAGAGTATGCTCGAGTGTTTCGTCTACGGAAACGGAAGGCTTTGTAATATTTACTCCGTCTAAAGTAACGCTTCCGCCTTCAATAAGAGCCTTTGCTCTGTTTCTTGAGATCTCAGGATGCTTTAATACTATGTAAGCGTCAAGACGCATATCATCACCTGTTTTGGTTTATTTCTTTCTTGAAAGGAGCCACACAGCAAGCTGAGCGGGGACCTCGTTATCGGGACACTCTGAAACAGCTGCAATAGCCTTCTTTGTGAGGTTATATTCAAGCTCAACAGCTTCTTCAAGCGTCATAAAACTGAGAACGGTCTTTTTATCGTTCTTCTCGTCACTACCTACCGGCTTACCGAGGGTTTCACTGTCGCTTGTAACGTCAAGTATATCGTCATGTATCTGGAATGCGATTCCGAGAGTATCGGCATACTCCGAAATATTTTTAACAGTTACGGGGTCTGGGTTATCATTAGCGGCATACAGTCCGAGAAGGCAGGCCGCTTTGATAAGAGCACCTGTTTTCAACAGATGAAGTTCCGTAAGTCTTTCATAAGATTCCGCAGACTCACAAAGGTCGATCTCCTGACCGCCGCACATACCAGCATAGCCTGCAAGACTTGCAAGCGTCTTTACTGCGAGGGTAACAGATGCGGGAGAAACGTAACGATTGGATGCACACACCTCAAAAGCAAGCGTAAGAAGTGAGTCGCCCGCAAGAAGTGCTGTTGCTTCTCCGAATTTCTTATGGCAGGAAGGCTTTCCGCGGCGCATATCGTCATCGTCCATACAGGGCATATCATCGTGAATGAGAGAATAAGCATGGACCATTTCAAGCGCACACGCGAACGGCATTGCCGTTTTTTCGTCAGCGCCGTACATCTTAGCAAAACTAAGAGTTAAGAACGCTCTGATACGCTTCCCGCCTCCGAGAACGGAATACTTCATTGCCTCAATGAGGCCCCCCTTTGAATTTTCTTCGGGAAAGTATTTTTCGAGTGCATCTTCAATACGAAGTGCATAATCGTTAAGTTCATGAGCTATATCTAAAAACATTTCGCAATACTCCGTAAATAATAAGTAAAATTCAGTTCATTGCCTCTTCGGTAACACTGCCGTCACCGTTTAGCTTAAGTTTTACTACTTTCTGTTCGACGTTGTCAAGCTTACCGTTGCAAAGTCTGACAAGTGCAATACCCTCTTCAAAAAGTGCAAGAGAGTCGTCAAGAGGAACGTTTCCCGATTCGAGAAGTCTTACAGTTTCTTCAAGCCTTGCAAGTGCTTCTTCAAAAGAGAGCTTTTCTATCTGTTCTATTGTCATATTAATGACCAAGCCTTTCATTAATTACTGTTATATTCGTTTCATTGATCGGAAGTAGTTTTTGTGATGTTATCAACCGTAGCTTCTGCCGAGCCGTCTGACGTTTGGAAATTGATCTTCATACCAATCTCAAGCTGATCGACCGATTTAATGAGAGTGCTGTCTTCGCTGTATATCGCGCTGTAGCCTCGGGAGATAACAGACAAAGGGTTGAGTGCTTCAAGCTTACCCGATATTCTGCCAAGACGGATCTTTGCCGTGTTTATATTTGCGCCTTCGGCGGCTGCGATCTTCTCGGATGCAAGGAGGATAGCCATTCGTCTGTCATCTATCAGTACAGATGGATTTTTCAGAATGCGGGATGAAGACAGCAATGTCAGCTTTTCACGGTGTCTTGAAAGAAGACGCTCGATTGACGCTGCCTCATGTTTTATTACGTTATTGAACTTGTTCTTAAGTTCTGCCGTGTCGGGAACGGCTATTTCAGCGGCAGCAGACGGTGTGGGGGCACGTCGGTCAGCAACGAAATCACAAATGGTAAAGTCTGTTTCATGTCCGACGGCAGATATTACAGGAATATGTGATTCTGCAACGGCGTATGCAACTCGTTCGTCGTTGAACGCCCACAGATCTTCAATAGATCCACCGCCTCTGCCGATAATAATTACGTCTGCGGCATTGTTTTCGTTAAAGTACTTAAGTCCCGATATAAGCTGAGGCGGGGCGTCGGGTCCCTGAACGAGAGAGGGATACAGGACGATCTTCGCGTACGGGAATCTTCTGCCAGCAACGTTTATCATGTCACGTATTGCTGCACCTGTGGGAGAAGTGATTATACCGATCCTTGAAGGGATCTTCGGAATGGGCTTTTTTCTTTTTGGATCGAACAGTCCCAGTGTCTCAAGCTTCCGCTTAAGCTGTTCGTAAGCGATGTAGAGAGTACCTATACCATCGGGTTCCATGTCATCTATGTATATCTGATACTGTCCGTCGCGAATAAAGGACGTGATCCTACCGTGAACGATGACCTTCATTCCGTTTTCGGGAACAAAAACAAGCTTCGAAGCAGAGCTTCTGAACATTACGGCTCTGATAACACTTCCGTCATCCTTAAGAGAAAAATACAGATGCCCTGTTGAATGGAATTTGAAGTTTGATATTTCACCCTTTATAAATACGTTTGCGAGATACGTGTCATTCTCAAATAAATTTTTGATATAGTTATTAAGTTCGGTTACGGTAATTACTTGTCTTGAGTTTTCTGCAGCCATAATTATTGACCACCGTCCTTTCCGAACATAATTGATGCCGCGATGGAAACTCCTGCGGCGTTATCGGATGAGTACTGAGGCTCAGAGAACATTCCGAGGTATGAAAGTCGGTTCTTAATATAACCAGAACTCATGACCCCGCCGGCAAAAACGACTTTCTTTCTGCCATATGCCTCAAATGCAGCGGTTAACATTTTTTCAATACTTTTTGCTACGTACTCAAGAACGTAAGCAGAAACTTCCTCTATGCTCTTATTTTCATCTATAAGCTTGAGAGCTTTATTTTCAAGTCCTGACATATTGCAGTCAGTTCCTTTAACCGATACGGCAACGCCCTTGGCTTTTCCGTATCTGACAGCCGCTTCGTCAATATAGGGGCCGCAGGGGAACGGGAAACCTAGTCTTACACCTGTTCGGTCGATGATCTGACCTGCGTTCGCGTCACATGATCCACCTATGCGTTCTATTGACACGATCTTTTCTCTATCGGGAGTTATAAGCAACAGATCGGTTGTTCCTCCCGAAACGTGAAGCGCAAAATGAGATTCATCTAACATTCCCATAAGAGCACTCTTATCTCCGTTAACTGCTGACGATGTGGCGGCCAAGATATGACCGACCTGGTGAGATGTTTTGTACAACGGAATGCGAAGTACAGCGCTGAGCATTTCAGCAAGCGCAATACCTACAAGGAAGCATGGCATATACGAGCCCTCTGCATCCCTCGGAGTAGCTGAGACCGCTATTGCTGAGTATTTAGCTTCATATGAAAGTGAACTCAGAAACTCATCAAGCATTTTAGCAATGATGGGAAAATTTTTCACATGTGCAAAAACAGCCTCACTTTGACGAAGGCCCCTCTCCCCATCCTTAACGGGGAGCAGACGTTTCAAATTAGTGAGGATATTTCCGCTTTCATCACATATTGCCACAGACGTGGTATAGTTACTTGTATCTATACCTATAAACAATTTTTTCGTCATATGATAGTTAATTTAACAGCTTACAGCTTATTTTCTTCTTTTGCTATTCTGTTGAGAATACCGTTAACAAAGCCGGGCTCGCTTTCGTCACCGAACTTCTTGGAAAGTTCGACTGCTTCGTTGATAACGACCTTTACAGGTACGTCCGTACGGAGAATCTCGTAGATAGCAAGTCTGAGAATGGATCTTGTAACACCTGACATTCTTGTTACGGACCAATTTTTGGAATCAGCTTCGATCTTGCTGTCGGCTTCTTCGATGTAATTTACAGCGCCATAAAAGGTATCGTGAACGTAACCGCTTGTAGGTACGTTGTCCTCTTCGTCATAAAAACATTTAATATCAGCGTTTCCCTCGGGCGTGGAAGCAAAATCCACGGAAAACAGCATCTGGAATACCCTTTCTCTTCTGTCGCTCTTGGTATTTTCAAAATCGATCATATAAGTATAAAACCTCTCAGTCGGAAAATTAAGTCAGTATTACTGCAAATGTATATTCGTACTTATAATTATACATCAAATATACAACTTTGTCAATGGAATTGAAGAATAAGATTATATTTAAGTTAATATTACAGTAAAAAACGCCTTCGAATATTTTCGAAGGCGCATTTAATGAAATTATCTGTCAGTAAGGGGAATGTAATCGGTAACGGGTGTGATCTCCTTATACGCAGGTCTGATGATTTTACTTGATCCAACAAGTTCTTCAAGTCTATGTGCACTCCAACCCGCAACACGTGCGATGGCAAAGAGAGGCGTGTAAAGCTCAGCGGGAAGATCAAGTATGTCATACGCAAGACCACTGTAGAAGTCCACGTTGATAGATACACCCTTATATATCTTGCGGTGTTCACCAATGATCGCGGGAGCGAGCTGTTCTACGGAGCGGTAGAGCTTGAACTCATCCTGGCGTCCTTTTTCTGCCGCAAGCTTTTCAACAAGACTTCTAAAGATACATGCACGGGGGTCGGAAACGGAATACACTGCGTGTCCCATACCGTAGATAAGACCGGTTTTGTCGAAAGCTTCCTTGCATACGATCTTCTTAAGATATGCCGCAACCTCTTCCTCGTCAGCATAGTCACGAACGTTTTCTTTGATGTCGTTGAACATCTTAACGACCTTAATATTGGCGCCGCCGTGCTTAGGTCCTTTAAGAGAACCGAGCGCCGCGGAAATCGCAGAATACGTGTCTGTACCTGAAGATGAAACAACACGGGTAGTAAACGTGGAGTTATTACCTCCACCGTGCTCGGCATGAAGAATGAGAGCTACGTCAAGTACTGCTGATTCAAGCTCTGTATATGAGCTGTCGGGACGGAGCAGATGGAGAAAATTCTCTGCAGTAGACAGCTTGGGATCGGGAGAATGGATAAAGAGGCTGTTACCGTTGTGGTAATGTTCATAAGCGTGATATCCGTAAACGCTGAGAAGGGGGATCACGGAAATCAGCTGGAGGCACTGTCTGAGAACGTTGGGAATTGACGTGTCGTCAGGATTTTCATCGTAAGAATACATTGTCAGAACACTTCTGGAAAGAGCGTTCATCATATCGCGGCTGGGAGCCTTCATTATAACGTCTCTTACAAACGAGGGAGGAAGTGAACGGTAGCTGCCGAGGAGCTTCTTGAACTGCTTGAGCTCTGAAGCATTGGGAAGCTTGCCGAAAAGGAGGAGGTACACAGTCTCTTCAAATCCTGATCTTCCCTCTTTAAGGCATGCGCTTGTAATATCCTCAACGTTTACGCCTCTGTAGTAAAGACGTCCGTCACAAGGAACGAGCTTGCCGTTAACCATGCATCTTGCCGTTACTTCGGATACGCTTGTAAGACCTGCAAGTACACCGCTACCGTCAATGTCACGGAGACCGCGCTTTACGTCATACTTCCCGTAGAGTTCCGGTGGGATCTGAGAATTTTCTTCAACTAGACGGGAAAGGTCATATATGTCTTCGGTAATTTCCGAATAGTTTCTGATTTCCTGAGCGTTCATAAATGGCTCCTTGCTGCGGAATCGTTAAAATCAACAAATCAACAGAAGATATGTTAATTCGTCCGCGAAATAAATTAATATAACTATTATACACATAAGTGTGTACATAGTCAATACCTATTTAATTATAAACTTAAAATGGATTTTAGTCAATAGCAAAATGCAAATTCGGAACGTAAATTGTAATTTTAAACGTATTATTTTACTCAAAATGAATATTTTGTGTGTAAATTATTCATTTTCAAGTTTTTTCTTAAAACCCATTGAATTCCTACTGATTTTGTGGTATATTATGAGTGTAGAAGAAAAAATACATAAACAAGGAGCTACGGCAATGATGATATCTACAAAAGGCAGGTACGCACTTCGTATCCTGTCTGATCTTGCAACACTTCCCGAGGGTGAATTCGCTTCAGTTAAAGACATTGCAGACGCTCAGGGGATATCTTTAAAGTATCTTGAGGCGATCACAGCAATTCTTTTGAAAGCTGATGTAGTCGAAAGTAGAAGAGGAAGAAGTGGCGGCTACAGATTAACAAAAAAGCCTTCCGAATATTCCCTTCTCTATTTGTTAAAACTTACAGAGGGATCAATGTCTCCCACAAACTGTCTTGACCATGAAGAAGTAATTTGCGGACGCGACACACATTGTCTCGCTTACCCGCTGTGGCAGAAGATAAGCGGAATAGTTGAAGATTATCTTGATTCTGTCACGCTTGAAGATCTTTTAAAAGGTAATTTCTGAAAGGAGTGGTATTAATGAGAATTTACGCCGACAATGCGGCTACGACAAAAATGAGCAAAACAGCCATTGACGCCATGACCCGCGCATTGACAGAAATATACGGAAATCCTTCCAGCCTTCACACCGACGGTCAGCTCGCTGCCGATGCGCTTTTTGAAGCACGTGAGATAGTAGCTAAAGTTCTTGGTTGTAGGGCTGATCAGATATATTTTACCTCGGGCGGTAGCGAGGCGGACAATCAAGCGATTCTTTCCGCCGTACAGTACGGCAAGAGAAAGAACAAAAAACATATTGTAACAACCACGTTTGAGCATCACGCGGTTCTTCATACCCTCGCAAAGCTTGAGTCTCAAGGATATGAGGTGACCTACCTTGACGTACACGAAAACGGCATTATAGATATTGCGGAGCTTGAGTCTGCTATCCGAGAGGATACAGCACTTGTTACGGTAATGCACGCTAATAACGAGATAGGCACGATTCAGCCTATTACCGAAATAGGTAAGATTTGCAGCGAAAAAAAGGTACTTTTTCATACCGACGCCGTACAGACGGTTGGACATTTGAAGATATTCCCCGACGAGCTTGGAATTGACTATCTGTCAGCATCCGCTCACAAATTCGGTGGTCCTAAGGGAGTCGGTTTCCTGTATGCAAAAAAGAAGGCTTATATCCATTCGTTTATCGAGGGCGGTGCTCAGGAGCGCGGGAAACGGGCAGGTACTGAAAACGTTCCTGCTATAATCGCAATGGCTGAGGCATTGCATGAATCCTTCCATAACATCGACGATCACACGGAAACGGTTACTGCAATGAGAAACAGACTTATAGAGGGGCTGCTTGAAATTCCCCACTCCGTGCTTAATGGTGACTTTACAAACAGACTTCCCGGTAACGTAAACGTTTGCTTCGAAGGGATCGAGGGAGAATCTCTTTTGCTATTGCTTGACATGAAAGGGATTGCAGCCTCATCAGGTTCAGCCTGCACGTCAGGCTCACTTGAACCGAGCCACGTTCTGCTCGCAATAGGTAGACCACACGAGATAGCTCACGGTTCTCTCAGACTTTCCATTAACCACGAAAACACCCGGGATGAAATAGAGAAGATCATTGACGTTACCAAAGATGTCGTAGAAAAGCTCCGTAGCATGTCCCCCGTATGGGACGACCTGCAGAAAGGACGTAAAGAATATGTTATACAGTAAAAAAGTTATAGATCATTTTACAAATCCCCGTAACGTCGGTAAGATCGATGACGCTGACGGTGTGGGAGAAGTCGGTAACGCTAAGTGCGGCGACATTATGAAGATATATTTGAAGATAACGGACGGTGTGATCACTGACGTTAAGTTCAATACCTTCGGCTGTGCTTCAGCTATTGCAACAAGCAGTATTGCTACGGAGATGATCCTTGGTGCTACTGTTGAAGACGCTCTTAAGCTTTCTAATAAAGCGGTCGTTGAAGCAAGTCGGAGGCCAAGCGGTC
>JAZUBZ010000018.1:0-13512 GCA_045638805.1 Eubacteriales bacterium | reverse complement strand
CCGAAGCGTCTTTTTCTTCCCGCAAAGCTGATTACAGCCGCGTCTACGTCCTCGGAGGAGTATGCGGGCCAAAGCTTATCCGAGAAATAAAGCTCAGAGTACGCTCCCTGCCACATAAGGAAGTTAGATGTGCGAAGTTCTCCTCCCGTACGGACTATAAGGTCCGGCTCGGGACAATCTGCCGTATAAAGTCTCGCTGAGATGTCAGCCTCGGTGATATCGGTAACTCCGTCCTCTACAGCGCGCTTGACAGCGGAAATTATCTCCGCGCGTCCGCCGTAATTGAGAGCAATATTTAGTCTGTACTCGCGGCCTTTTGTATAGTTTTCCAGCTCATCAATCTTTGCCTTTATCTTCTCGTCAAGCGGTGCCATGTCGCCGATAAAGCGGAACTCAACATCGGTCTCTTCCCTCGCTTCTACCATATATGAGTCGAGGAGCGCCATAATGGCACCTACCTCTCTTGCGGGACGGCGCCAGTTTTCCGTGGAGAAGGCGTATACGGTAACGTAGCTGATACCTATACTCTTGCAGTAACGGACGACAGTTTTGAAATTCTTTGCGCCCGCGCTGTGACCTGCCTCACGGGGGAGACCCTTACTCGTAGCCCATCTGCCGTTACCGTCCATGATAAAAGCGATATGCCTGAGATTTGATGCTTCTACAAGGGCACGCACGTCGATTTTTTCTTTTTTCTTACCGAACATAAAAACAAGTACCGCGCCCGTCTGTCCCGAAAATGGCATAAAAGCCCACGGGACAGCACGGACGCTGCCTTTCTTATATAGTTAGATGGACATGATCTCTTTCTCTTTTGCAGATGTGATAGCGTCGATCTCCTTGATGAACTTATCGGTGAGATCCTGCATAGCCTTCTCGGACTGCTTCTGCTCGTCCTCGGTCATCTCGCTTGCCTTCTTCATATCCTTAGCCTTGTCGATACCCTCGCGTCTGATGTTTCTGATGGATACCTTAGCATCCTCACCCATGCCGGAAACCTGCTTCTTAAGCTCGCGGCGGCGCTCCTCGGTAAGAGGGGGGAAGTTGAGGCGGAGAGTCTTACCGTCATTCTGAGGTGTGATACCAAGGTTAGATGCAAGGATCGCCTTCTCAATGTTCTTGAGAGTGGAAGCATCCCAAGGAAGGATCATAAGAGTCTTAGCGTCGCTTACCTTTACTTCAGCCATTTGGTTGATGGGTGTATCCATGCCGTAGTAGTCAACGGTGATACCGTTGAGAACTGCAGCGGAAGCACGGCCGACTCTGATAGTCTCGAGCTGTTCCTCATAGACATCAATAGACTTTTTCATTTTTCTTTCGAAATCTTTAGTATCGAGTTTCATATATTTCTCCATTTCTGCCGATGTACGGCAATCTTAAAATTAACTTGTTTTATATGAAATCTGTCTGTGACAGAGATCAGTCGTTATAAATCTCGCACTCAACGTCAGCCGCAGTTACGAGAGTACCGATGGTCTCGCCGCATACAGCCGCCTTGATAAGATCATATTCCTTAAGTGCGAATGCTATGATATCGATTCCGCTGTCAGATGCAAGAGCAAATGCGGAAGGGTCCAGCGCTTCGATACCGCGGTCGATACATTCCTTATATGTAATGGTCTTGTATCTTACCGCATTCTTGTCCTTTGCAGGATCTGCAGAGTATACGCCGTCAACGTTCTTTGCCATGAGCATAACGTCAGCTGAGATCTCTCTTGCACGTACAACGCCCGCTGTATCCGTAGAAATAAAGGGGATACCCGCGCCGCCTGCGAAGATAACGGGACGGCCTGCGTTTATGTACTCTACAGCCTTCTCGTAGTTGAAGGTCTCAGCAAAGGCAGTCATGGGAACGGAGGTCATTACCACCGCATCAAGCCCCTTCTTCTGCAGAGCATCCTGGAATCTGAGACAGTTAATGGTAGTTGCAAGCATACCCATGTGGTCAGCCTTTGTGCGGTTTACACCTGTGCCGTACTTACCTCTCCAGATGTTTCCGCCGCCGATCATGATACCGAAGCCGCAACCGAGCTCTGTGCATTCCTTGATAACGGTTGTGATACGATCGAGCACTTCAACATCGAACATTTCCTTCTGTTCACCTGTTGCAGGGTCCTTTTTAGCAAGTGCTTCGCCTGAAAGCTTCAGAAAAGCGCGCTTATATTTAACAGCCATAACTATCTCCAATCATTATTTAATTTTATTTGTTTCTCTTAAGGGGACATCTAATAATTCAGCGTGTGACGAGCTGAGAGAAGATTTTTCGTAAGTCTAAACAAAAAATCGCACGCAAAGCTTCCCCTCTGCGAAGATTTTTTGTAACGAATCACGGAAAAGATTCCGCAGATTCGTCCACGATGTGTTGTTAGAGGTTCCCTTAATATTTTACCCTAAGAGAGAGGATTTGTAAATAGTTTTTTCGGTTTTCGGGCGTTTTTTACCCTTACTTTTTGAAAACCTCGTCATATTCCTCTTCTTCCTCTTTAACTTTCTTAAACTTGCCCGTCACGGCAAAGCGAGTAACGTTTACAGCAAGGTATGCTATAATAAAGAGGAAAGTTCCGATAACGATCGCCGAGGGTCTGTCCGCGTATCCGCCGCCGATGATAAAAAGAAGAAGAAATCCCGCAAGACAGGAGACAAAATGCCAGAGCATTTTTACAAAGAAGTTTCCCTTACCCTGAAGTATCAGCTCAGCGGCTGACAGCACGAAGGAGATACCCAGCACCATCCACATTATGTTGAAGCGTGGAATCCACGCGGTGCCGCCGCCCTTATTGGTGATATATCCGAGGACGTAAAGAAGAGTTATGATGACCGTATTAATAACGCAGGTCATGGTAAGCGTCTTCTTAACGTATTTTGCAAATGAATTCATATTTTCAGTCTCCGAATACGCTTAAAAAACGTGTTTTTCGCTTATTTGTTTTATTGTACCATATCTTACCCGTTTTTTCAAGGTGGAAGAATAAAACTATTGAAGTTTTAAGTGAGAATTTATCTTGCATCAGCTTTGTTTGCCCCTCGCCTTCGTTGACAAATAATCCGCCGTGTGGTAAAATGGATTTGCATAATTAAAACCGGAGGAGAACACAATGAAAACTTCTTCTTATGACAAATCATTCATCCCCGCGGGAGATTTTCCCGAGGATATCGTCTGGATAAACATAAAAAACGCGCCCTTTTCAATTCACGGTGTATTCTTCGACGAAGTACAGGGGCAGTTTATCCGCATGGAGCAAAGCGTTGCGAACACCACTAACGGCATGGTGAAGGATCTGAACCGCAGTACTGCAGGCGGACGTGTGCGTTTCCGCACAAATTCCCGCTATGTTGGTATGTATGCTATCATGGATGAGCACGATCACACATCTCAGATGAGCCACGGATTCGACCTTTCACACTATGACAAAAACTTCGGCAGAGAGACCTACGCTTATTCATTCGTACCCCCGTCACGCATGAAGGAAGGCTTCGGCGCGGGATTTTTCACAGACGGCATAATGAAGGATTACGTGCTCCATATGCCTACTCACGGTGAGGTTCGCGAGCTTTACATAGGCTTAAAGCTTGACGCTGAGGTTGAAGAACCCACACCCTACAGACACAGCACACCCGTAGTGTATTACGGCTCGTCTATAACGCAGGGCTCATGCGCATCCCGTCCCGCCAATATATACGAGGCAATAGTTTCAAGAAAGCTTGACACGGATTACGTAAACCTCGGCTTTTCCGGCAGCGCACTTGCAGAGGAAGAGGTAATAAAATATATCTCCTCACTTGATATGTCAGTTTTCGTATGTGACTACGACCACAACGCACCTGATGCGGAGCATCTTCTGCGTACCCACCCCCGCGTTTACGATATTATAAGAAAAGCAAAGCCGACGCTTCCCATCGTATTTATCTCCGCTCCCAACATAATGCCCGACTACACCTGGCACATCCCCCGTCGCGACGCTATCCGCAGTACCTATGAAAACGCAAAGGCGAAGGGTGACCGTAACGTATACTTCATTGACGGGGAGACATTCTTCGACATTCCTGACCGCGATATGTGTACAATCGATTCCTGCCATCCCAACGATCTTGGAATGTATCTCATTGCCGAGAAGGTTACGTCTGTGCTTGACGGTATCTTGAACGGAGAAAAGTAAAAAAGGTATATCCACTTTTTCAGGCAGTAACCGCGGCGGCAATATGCGGCGTTCGATGACGGAATTTCCAAACCGTACAACCGTGCATTGTAGGAGATAGTAATGACACCGAAAAAAGCATCGTTTACCTATTTGCAGAGTCCGAGTGTTACAGCTTTATGGGTGCGGAGTATGTGCTAAGTCAATTATTAAGACATACACCGTGATTTTCCGCAAATTATATCCGACAAAATCCTTAAAAATTCTTTTCAAAAACTGTTGCAAAAATGTATGCATGGGTGTATAATGAGGACACAGCACAAATATGGGACGCCCATTAAGCGCCGCGTTAAAGTCACAGGTTTATTCGTTATGATAAATCAGACGTAAACTGTCGGTTATACAATTTATAAAGTTGCAATCTGCCGACAAGTTCGGCAGATTTCTGCATTTATGCGGCTTTTATCAGTCAGGAAGTGATAATTATTGAAAAACAAAACTAAAAATCCCCGTCTTGTAATATTTATCGTTTGGCTCATTCTGATCGCTCTGCTTACCACCGCGGTCATTCTGCTTTTACCTCCGGGTGAAAAGCACGAGACCATCAAGGAGGTCATGCGCGACGGGGTACTACACGAAGATAATAAAATGAGCTTTTTCTCGTTCGACGTGAACCCGGGTGTGATCTCCGCTTATACGGTAACGGCAATACTTCTTTTGACAGCCGTCATCATCCGCATTTTCATAATTCCCCGTTTCAAGACCGTACCCGGAAAGGTACAGGCGGTACTTGAGTGGATGGTGGAATTTTTCCGCGGTATGGCACGTCAAAACAGCCATCACAAGACGGGATTTATCGGAGCATACATCTTCTGCGCGGGTGTGTACATCTTCTTCGGAACGCTCTTTGAGCTTTTCGGTGCTCAATGGACGACCACCGCAGGTCACGTTATGGCTCTCCCCGCACCGCTGTCCGACATCAACGCAGCTATCGCCATGGGTGTGATGTCATACTCGGTAATTCTCGGGGCAGGTCTTATCTGTGGAGGAATTCGCGGAGGTCTGGGCGTACTGAAGGATTTCTCCCTGCCCACATCCATGATTTTCCGTCTTTTCGGTGCCCTTCTCAGCGGACTGCTTGTCACTGAGCTTGTGTACTACTACGTGACGCTAAGCTTTGTACTTCCCGTGATCGTAGGCGTGATGTTCACCCTGCTCCACGCGGCAATACAGACCTACGTCCTTGCAACCCTCGTTTCCATATTTTACGGCGAGGCGGTAGAGCCTAAGCCTCCCCGTGAGAAGAAAGAAAAGAAGAAAAATAAAGCAACAGAATAAAGAGGTAATAAAAATGAAAAACAATAAGCTTATCTATATCATCGCACTTTTAGTGCTTACAGTTTCTCTCGTTTTCACACTTTCATCAGGCGTAGCAGCCGATGACACAGCACCCGAAGCCGAGACGGTTACCGAAGCCACCGAGGATACGGCAGACGGAGGCATCTCCGCCAAGGCTATCGCCGCCGCTATTTGCGTAGGATTGGCAGGTGCCGCAGGCGCTATCGCCATGGGTATGGCTATCTCCAAGAGCGCTGAAAGTATGGCTCGTCAGCCCGAGGCATCCTCTCAGATCAACGGCGCCATGATGCTTGGCCTCGTATTCATCGAGACCGCTATCATCTACGCCCTCATTATAGCGATACTTATCATATTCGTACTGTAAGGTATTTCGTTTTTACAGCTGTGGCTGAATGGAGTTTAAAATGAATATTCCACTTAATATCGATATTTTGCAGATACTTCTGCATATGCTTAATTTCGTGATACTTGCAGGCGGTCTTTATCTTCTTCTGTATAACCCCATCTGCAAGTTTATCGACGGCAGACAAAAGGTTTTTGAAGAAGCAGAAAAGCGTAACCTTGACGATGCCGAGGAAAACCTTCGTCTAAAAAACGAATATCTTTCAAAGATAAGCTCGGCTGAGGCTGAGATAGCGGAGAAAAAGAAGGCAGCTGAAAAAGAATGGGCAGACACCTCTGCCGTATACATCCGCGAAGCCCGTGAAAAGGCGGACGCTATCATCCGCACGGCTGAGGCTGAGGCTGAGGATCGCAAAGAACACATTCTTGAGTCTATACAGACTGAGCTTGGTGAGCTTGTTATCGGCGCGGCTCACAAGCTTGTCAGCGACACGGTAACACCCGAGCGCGACAGCGCACTTTACGACGAGTTCATACGTCTGGCTGACGAAAAGCTTGCCGAAGAAAAAGCTTCGCACAGTAAGGTATCCCCAAAAGCGTAAGGCTTACGTCATCAAGATACCGCAGACACTATACACATCTGCGGTAGAAATGCGTGGTAATAAATTATGATAAAGAATGATTTTGACAACTCACCTGAGGTGATTAATCCCCCTCTGAGAGTGGAAATACAGTGTATCACTCCGCCGGATGAGGAACAGCTTGAAAAGATGAAGTCCTTCTTCATGGCTGAATATTCCGCAGACGACGTGGACTTCATAATAAAGAAGGATCCAACCGTCGTGGGTGGCTTCCGCATTTTCGTCGGTGACGAAAACTACGACTGGAGTACCCTCGGCAGAGTAAGACAGCTGAGAAAATCCTTTCAGGCGCTTGAAAAAGCATATGATCCCGACCGCATAATCTCCCTTTTAAAGGAAGATTTGGCGTCATTCGAGCTTCACGCAGGTCACCAGCAGGTGGGCTTCGTTTCCACCGTGGGCGACGGTATCGCACTTATCGAAGGTCTTCACGAGGTGGAGTACGGGGAGATCGTACTTTTCGACAGCGGTGTCAAGGGTATGGTACAGGATATACGCGCTGACGGGGTAAACGGAGTCATCCTTTTCGGTGACGATTCGGAAATTTCCGAGGGAAGCAGGGTCGTGAGAACTCAGCGTACGGCGGGTATTCCCATCAGCACGAGAATACTCGGCAGAATAATTGACCCTCTCGGCAAGCCCGTTGACGACGGCGGAGATATCCACGCCAAGGAATATTTCCCCATTGAGCGTTCCGCACCGGGTATTATGGAGCGAAAATCCGTAAACAGACCCTTGGAAACGGGAATTTTGGCTATAGACTCCATGTTTCCCATCGGCCGTGGTCAGCGAGAGCTGATAATCGGCGACAGACAGACCGGAAAGACCACCGTCGCTACCGACACTATCATCAATCAGAAGGGCAAAAACGTGGTGTGCGTTTACGTTGCCATAGGTCAGAAAGCAGGCTCAATTGCCAAAGTGGTGTCCACCCTTAAAAAGCACGGCGCCATGGACTACACAGTTGTGGTGTCCTCCCCCGCATCCGACAATGCGGCACTTCAATACATCGCGCCATATGCGGGATGTGCTGTTGCCGAATATTTCATGTATCACGGACGCGACGTGCTCATCGTATACGACGACCTTTCCAAGCACGCGGTTGCATATCGAACGCTGAGCCTTCTGTTGGAGCGTTCCCCCGGACGCGAGGCGTACCCCGGTGATGTGTTCTATCTTCATTCAAGACTGCTTGAGCGTTCCGCTCAGCTTTCCGACAAGCTAAGCGGCGGCAGTATGACTGCCCTTCCCATCGTCGAGACCCAAGCGGGTGACGTTTCCGCTTATATCCCCACCAACATCATATCCATCACGGACGGTCAGCTCTTTTTGGAAAGCGAGCTGTTCTTCGCAGGTCAAAGACCTGCAATCAACGTAGGTCTGTCCGTTTCCCGAGTGGGAGGCGCGGCGCAAACCAACGTTATGAAGAAATCGGTAGGAAGCATAAGACTTGATCTTGCTCAGTACCGCGAGATGCAGGCATTCTCTCAGTTTGGCGGAGATCTTGATCCCACTACCGCCCGTCAGCTCAAATACGGAGCCGGCCTGATGCAGCTGCTGAGGCAGAGTAACAACTCCCCCATGAGCCTTCACAGACAAGTGATCACACTTATCTGCGCCCAGGCAAAGATGTTTGTTGACATTCCTCCCCGTGACATAAAGAAGGTACAGACGGAGTTGCTTGATTATTTCGAGCTTCACAACAGAGCCGTTTGCCACCAGATCGAACACTACAAAACTTACTCCGACGATATCAGACGAGACGTTTCCATAACGGCAAAGCGTTTCTTCGACGAGAGATACGGCGGAATAAAAAATCATTAATTTAAGAAAGGAGATCGGCTATGGCAAGTGCCGCTGAGATAAAAGCAAGAATAAACGGTGTCCGCGACACGAAGAAGATAACCGATGCCATGTATATGATCTCCTCTTCTAAAATGCGGCGGGCACTATCCGATTTAGAGAGGACAACACCGTATTTCGATGCTCTCGCCGAAAAGATAGGCGAGCTGTTCCACTTCATCCCCGAAACGAAGAACAGATACTTTAAAGTGATAAAACCCGACGACGTGCCTCACATGAACCACGGTGTACTGCTCATCACGTCCAATAAGGGACTTGCAGGTGCGTACAACGCAGAAGCACTGAAAATGTGCGAAGAGTATATGCACCGTCATCCGAGAACTACCGTATTTATCATAGGAGAGTACGGCAGGCAATATTTTATAAACAAAAAGCTGCCATTCGTTGAAGATTTCTGCTATTCTGCAGACCGCCCTTCCATTACAGTTGCAAGGCGTATCTGCGCAGATATCTTAGAATATTACGACGAAGAGGCGCTTGACGAAATAAGCATTATCTATACCGATTACATTGGAGCCCGTCCGGGTGAATGTAAAAAGGTGACGCTTCTCCCCCTTGAAAAGACAAACTTTTATAGGGACGGCGGCAAGTCGATAGAGAAGGAATTCGTTCCAAGCCCCGACGAGGTACTTGAAGGCGTTATCCCAAGCTACATCATGGGATTTGTTTACGGATGTCTTACTGAAAGCTTTTGCAGTGAACAGCAAGCCAGAATGAACGCCATGAAAAGTGCGTCCGACAATGCTGAGGAAATCATATCTTCACTAAGGCTTCAGTACAATAAAATGAGGCAGGCGGCGATCACGGGTGAGATGATCGAGATCACCGCCGGAGTAAAGGCGCTGAAAAACAAGCGCCGCGGTCAAACGAAAGAAAGGCATGGTCATACCTATGACACATGAAAACGAAAAGTCACTTAACTCAGGCGTGACCGTTCAGGTGACAGGTCCCGTTGTTGACGTTAAGTTTACCAAAGATACACTACCCCGTCTGAGAGAATGCCTCTACGTAATCTGCAAGGGTGAAAAAAGAACTATGGAGGTAGTCCAGCACGTGGGAAACTCCACGGTGCGCTGTGTCATGCTTGGTGCCTCCGAAGGGCTTTGCCGTGACATGAAAGTGTACGCCACGGGCGCGCCCATTTCCGTCCCCGTAGGTGAGGCGGTGCTTGGCAGACTCATGAACGTTCTCGGTGATACCATCGACGGAGGCAGTGAGATACCCGCGGAAAATCCCCGAAGCAGTATTTACCGTCCTGCTCCCACCTATGCGGAGAGAAGTATGGGTGAGGAGATACTTGAAACCGGTATAAAGGTCATCGACCTGCTCGCCCCCTACACAAAAGGCGGAAAGATCGGTCTTTTCGGCGGCGCGGGCGTTGGCAAAACAGTCCTTATACAGGAGCTTATCCACAATATCGGGGCGGTACACGGTGGTTACTCCATATTCACGGGAGTGGGCGAGCGCAGCCGCGAGGGGTGCGATCTTTATTCCGAAATGGCTGAAAGCGGCGTTTTAAACAAGACCGCTCTCGTTTTCGGTCAGATGAACGAGGCGCCCGGTGTTCGTATGAGAGTAGCTTTGACAGGACTTACAATGGCAGAGCACTTCCGTGATAATTCGGGCAAGGACGTGCTTCTCTTCATCGATAACATCTTCCGTTTTATCCAGGCGGGAAGCGAGGTGTCTACGCTTCTCGGACGTATGCCATCAGCCGTTGGATATCAGCCTACATTGGCTCAGGAGCTTGGCGAGCTTGAGGAACGTATCGCTTCCACAAAGCACGGATCTGTAACGTCCGTTCAGGCTATATATGTGCCCGCGGACGACCTGACCGACCCTGCTCCCGCTACAACGTTTGCTCATCTTGACGCTACCACCGTACTCAGCCGTAAGATCGCGGAGCTTGGCATCTACCCTGCGGTAGACCCGCTTGAGTCTTCTTCCCGTCTGCTTGACCCCGAGCTTGTGGGCGAGGAGCATTACTTAGTTGCCCGCAGAGTTCAGGAGATACTTGAGCATTACAACGAACTTCAGGACATCATTGCCATACTCGGCATGGATGAACTGAGCGAGGAAGACAAAACCATCGTGCGCCGCGCAAGAAAGCTGCAGAGATTTTTGTCTCAACCCTTCAGCGTTGCGGAAAAGTTCACGGGAATGACAGGTATCTACGTACCTCTCGCTGATACCGTACGCAGCTTTAAAGCAATAATCGAGGGAGAGGCTGACGAGCTGCCTGAGGCGGCGTTCTTCAACGTTGGTACTATCGAGGACGCATTCGAAAAGGCAAGTAAAATTGCTAAAGGATGACAGCGGAGGCTAGCGTGAAAGTTTAAACAGTTTATATCTGACGATAAGTTCGTTTCAAGCACTAAAAATCGGACAGAAGGATTTTTGTCTGCTATGCAGACACGTGTTTGTTTCATGTTATTTTTGTGCAGCCGTAGGTTGAATGGAGAATTTTTATGAAGACCTTTCATCTTGAGATCCTCACACCGGAAAGAGTTTTTTACACCGGTGAATGTACTTCTCTGACCGTCCCCATTACAGATGGAATGATAGGTATCCTGGCAGGGCGTGAGCCTGTTACCGCGTCGGTGGTTGTGGGGGACGCCCGCTACGTCACACCAGATGGAAACAAGGTGACGTTTTCCGTATCAGGCGGGATGCTTGACGTGTCGGCAGATAAGGTGAGTCTTATATGTGACTCTGCCCTTCTGCCCGAGGAGATTGACGAGGAGGCAGCTCGCGTCGAAGCGGAGCTTGCCCGTGCTGAGCTTTCCTCAAAGCAAAGCAAACGTGACTACATGATGTCACGTCTCATGCTGTCAAACGCCATTAATAATATTAAAGTAAAACAAAAGTCAAGTATAAACTGATTTGTTTCCGTAATATGTCTTATTATGAAATGGGTACTATTGAATACAGTATCTGCAATATGGAAGACACAGGCAGACTTTACGGGGCTTTGATGGCATATTTCGATGACAATAACTAAACAAAAAGCTACGCCCTCCTTGCGACTTTCGCAAAGAGGGCGTTTTTTCATTTTAACTTTTCCACAAGTTCAGGGAAAACCGAGAGGCTTCGCTTCAGTATCCCGTTCATGTACGCAAGGGCGATTCCGTAATTGGTAAAGGGTACGCCTTCGTCCGCGGCGCATTTTCCGCGGTAGCGTATTTCCCTTTCGTTTAACATACAGCCGCCGCAATGGACCACAAGGTCATATCCGCGGAGGCTTTCGGGAAACTGTCCTCCCGAGGTGAATTCAAATTGCAGGTCACTCTTACCTGTGTGACGCTTTATCATTGCGGGGATTTTGACAGTACCGATGTCCTCGCACTGTCTGTGGTGTGTGCATCCCTCAGAGACAAGTATTTTCGCCCCATCCTGCAGTTTTTCAAGAGCATGGGCGCCCTCAACCGCCTCCGCAAGTATACCCTTGTACCCTGCCATCAGTATGGAAAATGAACACAGCGGAACATCTTCGGGGACTATATCCTTCACTTTTCCGAACACCTGGCTGTCCACGATCACCATACGCGGCGGTGTTTTTAAGTTTGCAAGAGCAGAGGGAAGTTCTTTCGGTTGCACGGTGTACACCATGGCGTTTGAGTCAAGGATATCTCTGATGGTCTGTACCTGTGGAAGGATAAGCCTTCCCTTGGGAGCAGACGTGTCGATGGGAGTGACGAGCACTACGGTATCGCCTCGGGAAAGTCTGTCGCCGATTATGCGCTTTTCAGAGACTTCGCCCTTGAAGCGCTTCGCCATAAGATTCCGAAGCTCCGCTATGCCCTCCCCCGTGACTGTGCTTACGTATATATCACACTCAGCGCCTCTTTTTTCCGCAGTGTCACTTTTGTTAAAAACGGTGATACACGGAACACCGCGACGCTTTATAAGTTCGAGAGTTTCCCTGTCGGACGCAGAAAAGCCTTCTCCTGTATCCACGACGAGCAGAGCGCAATCGCATTTGTTTAAGATACGCAATGTGGTGCGGACTCTCAGCTCGCCAAGTTCACCCTCGTCGTCTATACCGGGGGTGTCGATTATCAGCACGGGCCCTATGGGAAGTATCTCCATCGCCTTGGAAACAGGATCTGTGGTGGTTCCCGCAACGTGGGATACCACGGATATCTCCTGCCCCGTAAGTGCATTTACCAGTGAGGATTTTCCCGCGTTACGTCTGCCGAAAACTCCTATATGTACCCTCTCAGCGGAGGGGGTCTGATTCATTTCTGCCATACAGTCTTCCTTTCCGTAAGAGGTGTCAATTTTTATGAGGCTTACAGAAGCCGCGCTTACCGCAGGCGGGACATTTCATAAGTCTTGCATTACCGTAGTGTGTAAGGGCTGAAAGCTCATACCATTTAGGCTTGAACGTAAATCCGCAATAGGGACAAACGTAAGTACGCGTATAAATAAAGTGACATGCGACGATGCTCACGACGGCAATTGGAAGTACCACCGTCCACCATGGTACTTCACGTGTCTCGCCAAACCAGTTTACCGTGCAGGAGGTCAGGCATATGAGCAGTACCGCGCAGAGTACGGATAATTTTAAAAATCGTTTCATATTAACTCTCCATTAAAAACGGAAGTCGCGTTTACCGTCTTCGATATCATTAAGGTGGCGCTTACATATCTCGCGAATCTTTTCGGTGGGAATATTCTGCAGCTCACGCTCGATCATCTCGTCGGCAAGTCTGCGTGTATCCTCGCTTCCGTAGTCGGTTGCGAATTCCTTCAGCGTGATAAGGGCGTTTGGGTGACAGCAGTCGTGTATCTTACCCGCCTTGAGTAATGTCATAAAGCGGTCGCCCGTTCTTCCCTCTCTGTAGCAGGCGGTACAGAAGGAGGGGATGAATCCGTCCTCCATCAACCAATGGACTACCTCGTCAAGGGTACGCTGGTCGGAAACGTCAAACTGCTCGGTGTCGGTGGGACGCTCTTCTTCCGTATATCCGCCGACGGACGTACGGGAAGCTCCGCTTATCTGGGACACGCCAAGCTCCAGCAGTCTGCGACGTACTTGCTGACTTTCACGGGTGGAAATGATCATACCGGTATAAGGCACGGCTACACGGATGATAGCGCAAAGCTTTGCGAAGGTGTCGTCGTCAATACCGTTATCGAACTGATCGGGGTCGATATCATCCGCTCTC
>JAZUBZ010000017.1:0-30960 GCA_045638805.1 Eubacteriales bacterium | reverse complement strand
CGTAACTGTAGAATGATTTTATAAATTGGAGTGAGAATAATATGGGCAAATATTTCGGTACAGACGGTTTCCGCGGAGAAGCAAATGTTGCTTTAACAGTAGATCACGCCTTTAAGGTGGGCAGATACCTTGGATGGTACTACGGAAAGGTGCACCGATGCCGTGTTGCTATAGGAAAGGACACGAGGCGCTCGGGATATATGTTTGAATATGCCCTTGCCGCGGGCTTTACCGCAAGCGGCGCTGATGCATATCTCTTACACGTTACGACCACACCGTCTGTGGCTTACGTTGTTAGGACAGACGGGTTTGATCTTGGCATTATGATATCCGCAAGCCACAATCCGTACTATGACAACGGAATAAAGCTGATAAACAGCAGAGGCGAAAAGATGTCAGAGTCTATAACCTGTGACGTGGAGGCGTATATCGACGGACTTCTAGACGAAGTCCCCCTCGCAAAAAAAGCTGATATAGGACGGACCGTTGACTATTCTGCAGGGAGAAACAGATACGCAGGGTATATCATATCTCTTGCCAAAAATTCCTTCAGCGGATTTAAAGTGGGCATCGATAGTGCCAACGGGTCAACGTGGATGCTTGCGAAAAATATATTTGAAACCCTCGGTGCGGAGACTTACGTTATAGGTAACGTACCCGACGGGGTCAACATCAATGACGGTTGCGGTTCTACTCATATAGAATCACTCAGGAAACTTGTAAAGGAAAAGGGGCTTGACATCGGCTTTGCCTTTGACGGAGATGCTGACAGATGCCTTGCGGTATGTGAGGACGGAAGTGTGCTTACGGGGGACCATATTATATACGTATGCGCAAAAAGGATGCTCTCTGAGGGGAAGCTCGCGAAAAATACCGTGGTAACGACGGTCATGTCCAACATGGGTCTGATGAAAGCCCTTGGTGAAAACAATGTCGGATGCATCAGGACGGATGTGGGTGATAAATACGTGTATGAAGCTATGAAGAACGGAGGTTATAGCCTGGGTGGAGAGGAATCGGGACACATCATTTTCTCAAAATACGCATCAACAGGAGATGGACTTATAACCGCCATCAAGCTAATGGAGATACTCATCGAAAGTAAGGGAGCCGCGTCAAAGCTGGCCGAGGGATTTTCGCCGATGCCGCAGATAACGGTAAACGTACCCGTTGCAAATAAAGATGCTGTAATGAAGGACGCTGAGGTAAAGAACGCGGCACTTGAAGCTGAAGAAAAGCTGTCGGGAGAGGGAAGAGTCCTGCTCAGACGAAGCGGCACCGAGCCTGTTGTGAGAGTGATGGTGGAAGCAAGGGGAGAAAACCTTTGCCGCACTGTTGCTGAGAACCTTGCGGATATAATACGGCGGAAGTATCAAACGGAAACGTAGTGAAAAAGAGAAAAAAACTATATTGTCAAAGTGATCAACTTGGCCTTCTCCCACAGGAGAAGGCTTTTTATGTATTTTATTAATTCATTCTTTCCGTAGACGCAAACGTAAAAAGAGCCTAAAACATATCAAGTATCGCTTTATATGCTAAACAACTAATTTATAATTGTTTTTTTAGAAAATCCATTTTATAATATAATCACACCGGTGATAAACTTTTTGGAGGTACAAATGAACATAAAAATAGGTACAATCATAAAGAAATTACGTACAGAAAATAATATTACACAAGATATCCTTGCTACTGCTGTCGGTGTAACACCCCAAGCTATTTCACGTTGGGAATCCGAAGGCGGATATCCGGATATTGAGCTTCTTCCGGCATTGGCTGACTTCTTTGCGGTTAGTATAGATGAATTACTTGGATATAAGCTCTCTGAAAGAGAGGGCGAGCTTGAGAAAGTAAAAAAAGAAATTGACCGACTTTCAGAAGTAGGGACGATTGAAGAGTGCATTGCTTTCGCAAGAAACGCTATTTCCCGTTATCCCGCAGATCACGAGATCAAAGAAAATCTTGCCGTCTGTTTGTATCACTTATGGGACGAAAACCATGATCCTAACCTGTTCCGAGAAATCGAAAATCTGTGTTCTTCAGTAGCTACCGAATGTAACGACTATGACATCAGATACGATGCGCTGAACCTGTTGATTATTATTTACGGCAAAACAGGACAAACTGATAAGGCTATGCAAGCAGTAAATATGTTCCCACCTATGAAATACCGCCGTGAATCAGCACTTGCGAATGGCATTGGAGACGGACGCACAGAGATATACAAACAGGATGAAATCGATAAGCTCACCGATGCTCTGGGATTGGCTATACGCTTTTATGTGTTAGATGATGAACTTCCAAACGATCCATCTACGTGGGAAAGAAAGATTGAAATGCTGACGGTTTCCAATCAACTATATAAGATGATATACGGCGATAAACTTATGTTTCATCACACACGGCTCTCTTATAATCATTGGCTGATCTCCACATACCAAATAGCTCAAGGCAAAAATGATAAAGCACTTGAATCCCTTGAGAAGATGTGCTATCACGCAGTTGAGTATGATAAATCATATATCAACGATCATGGGGAATTTTACACATCCATTTTTACCGACAAATTGGTTTACCCTGAACTCGGAAAGGATTTCCACGAACTTACAGAACACACCAATTGCTTCTATTTGCTTGAGAGATTACAAAACGAACGGTATGACCCGATACGTGAACAAGTTAGATTTGTTACAGTTGTTGAACGGTTGAAGACATACGCGAAGTGAGCAAATTTGAAAGCCTTCCCACACTCGGGAAGGCTTTCAGACTACTGACAAACCTCACCTTCAAAAAAACAAACTGTCAATTTGCACAAAACAAAAGGCTCCCTCCGGGAGGGAGCTGGCGCCGAATGGCGTCTGAAGGAGAGTGCGTAACTAAAATAATCTGAAAATTATTGAGTAAGACAGATGATTATCGTCGCGCAGGCTCCTTCCACCACTATCGTGGTCCCCCTCCCTCCCGGAGGGAGGCTCGTTGTTTGTTCACTTTAACGGTATAGTTTTATTTTAAAGACTTTGTCAGCAAACTGAATGCCTTCCCACACTCGGGAAGGCTTTTTGCAGGTATCGCATATTACATTAGAGATTTTACCTATAACGCATATTCACTGATTCTGTCTTCGATCAAACGGTATTCAATATCATTTACGATCAGTTTAGGATTGTTCGCTGAGTTTTTCTTTAATTCGTCACTGTACCACTCGGTCTGTTCTATGGAATCTGCTGACTCATACCAACGCAATAAAACAAGCCTACCGTTTGTGTCAACGTAATTTTCAGTGACCAATGTGTTATTTTGAACATTGATGAATTTTATTGTCTCAAACGTTCTTTCGCCAATAGTCACGTCAAACGTTCCCATGGTATATCGAATATTATATTCATCAACCACAATTTTTCCTTCTGTAACCTTGGGCGGATTTTCTTTGATAAGCAATGGTCTGCCGTGAACACGGTCGTTCCCGTTAACAATAACGTCAAATTCTTCTTCTAAAAACGTAAAGATCTCCGTGGGATAGTCGTCATCCGCTTCACAGTCACAAATAATCGAGGCAAGATTTCTGATGTATTCGTCCGTTAACTGTTGAAACCATATACATTCGTTTTTATAGAGTTTACCTGCTCTGACGTTATATGTGTCCCTACATACCTTAACTCCGTCAACACCGTGTATTCTGGCGGCTTTTGGTACGTAACAGGTTGATACAAGTGCCAGCTTTTTAGACGGATAACGATACGTTCCTTCAGCATTTTTGTTTCCGATTACAGGAACAATAAAGTCTTCATCGGCACATTTGACGGGGGGAAATGGACGGGAACTTTCTTTGATAATAAGTGTTGGCATATCTGCGGGGAAGGGATAAGTAGGATCTTTCTTAGACATGATTTTTCTTCCTTTCTCAAAAATAATGATCTGTTCGGACGAACACATAGAACGAAATTGTTTTTTCGCATAATATAAACGGCTTTTGACGGTACCTATTGGAATGTTAAGCAGCTTTGCTATCTCACTTTGCTTATAGCCTTGTATCGTAAGCCTTAAAAGGTCTGCTGACTGTTTGGGCAGTAGTTTTAATATTGTCGATACAGTATCATCTTCGGTATCTGTACCGGATATATCGGAGACTTCATCCAAAGAAATCATGTCACTTTTTTGATTTTTACGAAACCAAAGATTACACTGATTTTTTGCGATAGACAATATCCATGGCTTGAATAATTCTTTGTCCCGTAATTTATCATATCCGATATACGCTGCATAATAAGTTTCACTGATAACATCGTCAGCATCAAAACTGTTAGGTAATCTGAAATTGATATATCGTTCAACAATAATTCGGTACTTGTCCAAAAGCATTTCAAAAGATTTTTCCTGTTCCATACATCCTCCTTTCGTATTATTGAAACCGGTTTCACATATATAGTTGCTTTTAGATACCAAAAGGTTCAAAATTTATGAAAAATTTTATTATATTATAGCATAAGCTCTTGTAAACCGTTTTGGGGTTACAAGAGCTTTCTTACTTTATTCACTTTGCGTCTCGGTTATTGCCTCCGTATCCTCCGTAACCTCCGTAGCACTTTCCGCGATCTCAGCAGATGTGTGCGGATATTCAAATGTGCCTATAAATCCCGAAACGTCGCTTGACGAGACGTCACCGCCGATAACGCGGTTCTTGTATACGATCACGTTTGCCGTGACACTTCCCGCGTAGTCGGGATAGTTCCGTACGTTGTAGCTGTATCTTGTGACCTCGCGTCCTTTGTATTTCGAAAGGTCAAGTCCGCCTCTCTTCTGCAACTCGTTGTAGGTGTTCATCACACGGTCAAACTCGGCAGGGATGCGCATCGTCACCTCTTCCGTAGGCTCTACGTCTACGTCCCAGCCAAATTGGCTGAGAAATGCTACTCTATCCTCGTTTGTTTTGATCTTGTCGTAGCTGTAGTTTTCGTTTGCACGGGCAATTGCCGCGGTTGTCCGTGGGGTATACTCGGGAACAAGTAAAATAACCGCTGTCAGCGAGATTATCGCCACCGTCACTACCGCCGCGAATTTGACGGTCGTAGCCTTGATACTGTAAATAAACATGATACCTCCGATATAACGTAATTTCAGATGAAATATTCTCGTTCTTCCTCTTCACGTTATATCTATATGGTACTTTTCACGTTTATATTACTGAAAACACTGCCCGTTTTCCGTTTTTACTTCTGCCGCGCCGAAAAAATCTTCAAGCTCGGTGAGATACTTCTCACGGTCCGTGGGGAACGCAAGACCATGTCCCGCTCCGGTTATCTTTACAAACCGTTTTCTCGTGGGACAAGCTTCATAATTTTCCGCACTCATCTCACAGGGAACGAACGTGTCTGCGTCTCCGTGGAAGAATATTACGGGCAGACGGCTGTTTTTCACCGATTCAATTGGGGATGCGGATTCGATGTCAAAGCCTCCGAATATAATAGAACCCGCTCTCACCATGGGATAAAGAATAAATGGCGGCAGATGCAACTGACGCATGACTTTTTTGATGATAGCCTTTGGGGATGTGTAACCGCAGTCTGCAAGGATGCCCACTACGTTTTTCGGTAGCTCACGGTCCGCGCACATCAGTACCGTTGCCGCACCCATGGATATTCCCGTTAGTATCACTTCCGCGTCGGGGGATATTTCCTTCGTTACAAGATCTACCCATAGAAGTGCGTCGGCGCTTTCCTTGATTCCAAAGGTAATAACGTGACCGTCACTGTCTCCGCTTCCGCGGTGGTCTGCGATAAGTGCATTATGTCCGATCGCCCTGCAACGTGCAACACCTCCGCTAAGGTCTCGGAGCGCGCTTCCTCTGTAACCGTGGAGGAGGATTTCGGTGGGCGCGCCTTTTTCGAACTCATAATACTTTCCGCGAAGTGTAAGTCCGTCCGCAGTTGTGACGGAAACTTTCCTATGTGGTGTATCTCTTGCCTCGTCTATCCAGCGTATCATATCATCTCTGTATACATCGTATATTTTACCGTTGGGGATGGGATATTTCTCTTTTTCGGGTCCCCCCTTAGAGTAAAACACAAGCATAAAGCAAACGAAGGAACCGAGTAAAAAAGCCGCGGCACATATGACGATGATAACGGCTACGTTCAAAAGCCAATACATAATTACCTCAATACAACAAAAATCAGTACCCTAATTTTACCACGCTTTCTGCCCAATTTCAACTTTTTAATAAAATAAACGATAATTATTGATTTTTTAGACACAATCAAGTATAATAAAAAGAGTGTTATTTCATTTCAAAGACATAATAATTACCTTAAAGGAGCATTTCTGTGAATATCGAAGTTAATTACAAAAACAAAAAGAGATACAAAACTGCCAAATATCCTATAAGACAGCCTCTTTTTATCGTGGGGCTTATCTGGATTCTTTCAAAATTCGCCCTTATGGGTAAAAAGTATAAGGTGGAGAAGATAAATATGGAGGGACTTAAGCCTCCGTACATGATGCTTTCCAACCATATGTACTTTATAGATTTTGAGCTTGCGGCAATGGGAACCTTCCCTCACCGCGTAAACAACGTTGTCAGCATCGACGGATACTATCGCCGTCCTTGGCTGATGGAGCTTATCGGTGCTATCTGCACACGTAAGTTCACAATGGACTACCATCTTATCAAGTCTATCAAGAAGGTGCTTCAGCGCGGCGACGTACTTTCTATGTATCCCGAAGCAAGATATTCTCCCTGCGGCATCAACTCCTATATTCCCGATTCTGTTGGACTTCTCATTAAGAGAAATAAGGTTCCGGTAGTTGCCGTGCTTCACAGAGGTAACTATCTCCACTCTCCCTTCTGGAACTTCAGAAAGAAGAGAAAGGTGCCTTTCCATACAACAATGACAAAGATCCTCACTCCCGAGCAGATCGAGGTAATGTCAGTTGACGAAATCAACAGCGTTTTGAGAGAAGCTCTCGCATATGACGATTACCGTTATCAGAAGGAAGAGGGAATTCTCATAAATGAGCCTTTCCGTGCAGAGGGACTTCACAAGGTACTGTATCAGTGTCCGGCTTGTATGGCTGAGTCTGAGATGGCATCCGAGGGTGCTGAGATCTTCTGTAAGAAGTGCGGTAAGCGCTGGAGACTTGAACCTGACGGCAGTCTTACAGCACTTTCCGGTGAGACAGAGTTTTCCCACGTACCCGATTGGTTCCGTTGGGAAAGAGAGCAGGTAAAGGCGCAGATAGAGCGCGGTGAATATCACTTCGAAGACGACGTTGAAGTGTACTCCATGCCCCGTTGCTGGAGGTTTGAGAAGCTGGGCAAGGCACGTCTTATACACGATGCAGAGGAAGGCTTCATTCTTGAAGGTGAGTACAACGGGGAAGTGTACCGCGTACACAGAACACCCATGCAGACCAACAGTCTCCATATCGAATACGACTACTGCTATATCAAGCCATTTGACTGCGTTGATATCTCCACCGAAAACGATTCCTTCTACTGCTACCCCACAAAGCAAAACGTTGTAACAAAGCTTGCCTTTGCAACTGAGATACTTTTTGAAAAGAATAACGAGTCAAAGAAGAGAGTAAAAAGAGAAAGACAAACGTCAGAAATTTGATTATGAAAAAGCAGGATAAAACAAACGTTGTAAGAATTCTTGAACAAAAGAAGCTACCGCACAAATGCTACGTCTACGGTGACGGTGAGGCGATAAGCGGCGTTGAGGTTGCAAGGATACTTGAGCAGGACGTTGACTACGTGTTTAAGACGCTTGTTACCCAAGGTGCATCCAAGGATTATTATGTGTTTATGATACCCGTTGCCCTTGAGCTTGACCTTAAAAAGGCTGCAAAGGCTGTTGGAGAAAAAAGCGTCGCCATGATAAAATCAAAGGAGCTTCTCCCACTTACAGGGTACGTTCACGGCGGATGCTCGCCTATCGGCATGAAAAAGCAGTTCAGGACTACTGCTCACTTTACAGCGAAGGAATTTGATACCATATTCTTCAGCGCAGGCAGGATCGGTGCGCAGATCGAAATGTCACCCGTTGATCTTGAGAAGGTAGTGCGTATCGAATACGCCGACGTGGCTATATCTGAATAACCAATAAACATCCCCTCGGACGAATCCGAGGGGATGTTTGTATTTGGCTTTAGTTTCTTACCATTGGAATAAGCTCGGTAGGTCTTTCTGGATAGCTTACCGTAAGGGCTTCTATCTTACCAACAAAATAAGGCGGCTCGAGGTCAGCTCTCCATAATCCGGGATTGACGTGGAATTCACCGATTTCCATATTCATAAACATTGATGAACCGTATTCAACTCTGTATACGTTAAATTTGTCCTGAAGGAATTTAGACATTGTCTGTGACAGCATGTATTCGTCTTCATTGTCACTTGCATGCAACTTGTCAAACTTAACATATGCCTCCATCAAGTTAAACTGTATCTGGTTACGGTCGATGTTCTTCCAAACTGTGTAGCTTTCCGCAAGAAGCTCAGCCTCGTCAAAAAGGTCAACGAGATGCTCGGAATCGATCTTGAACTTCCAATACATCTGTCTGTCGAGAATAGAACCGTAAAGAACGAAGCAACCGGTGTCGGCCTTAGTATACGTACAGAATGCCTCGTATATCTTTTCCCATCCTGCGCCGTAGTAGCCTTTCATGAAATCGGTTACAAGCACTGTGTATTCTTCTTCCGTGATGAAAGGATCCCACATAAACTTAGAAATCAGATAGTTTCTGAGAACTCCGAAGTCTCCAAAAATATCCTCGCCGTCGTCACTGGGAACAGCCATCCAACCGAGAGTACCACACTCTATGTAATACTGTGCGTTTGCTGCCATTGTCTCATAACGGATGTCTCCGTGAGGAACGGGGCCGCCGTAATCACCGTTATATGTCCAAAGGTACATTTTGCATCCTGTTTTGCCCCAATCACCAAGGTGTTTACCTGTGTATGAGTAAGCCCAGCTGTGGTTACATTCAGCGGACATGGGATGAGCGATGCATGCTTCAATGGGAGCATACTGTACGATAACGTTATCCCTTGGAGCTGTCTGAGAAGGCGCGGGTATGGTGTCATCATACGCGAATGTATGGATTAGAATATCTGTATAGCCCATCTTTTCAACTGCTTCGGCAACTCTGTTTACAAAACGGATAAGATACTCGGTAACACCAACCTCAGCAATAACGGGTGCACACTTTTCGCAGTCGCACCATACAGCAACGTCGTTGGCAGATACGGATGCCATCTGTGCATTCGGTTTTGCATTGATCTTCTTAATCAAATTTTCCATTACCTGCTCGTAAACTGCTTCGTTTAAGAGGCAGGGCTGTGTCTCGTACTGCTTACAGAAGTCGGGCGCAAGAGCGGCAAATGTGTGTATACCGTTTGCGTTTGTCCATGAAAAGTCTCTGAACTTAAGCTCCGGAACAGCAGATGTATTGTAATTGTCACGGATAGCAAGTATGGGTGACTCAGTATAGTCAACGTTTGTTACGTTGACCTCATTTGCGGGCTTTACGTAGTCCTGCTTTTCAGAAAGGAATACACATCCAACAAACTTTTCAAGGAAATCGTAGCAGGCGTATGCTGCTGCACGGTCAGCGTCACCCCTAAGACGGATGGAGTTACCCTCGGTCTTTACGGTGAAGTTATCCTGGCTGTTGTTGACAGAGCCGTCGATCTTAACGGTGGTCTCATCAACGATGATAGCGTAAGCTCCTGCCTTTTCGGTAGACTTTGAAACTACAACACCTGTAGCCTTTTCGATGTACTTTACAAGATCATCTACAGCAGTGTTTGTATTCTTGGACGCGTCAGCAGGGTAGTGGATGGTGTACTTGGAAATGTCGTTGCCGTTAATCATCAGCTTTTTAACGGGATATTCGTGAGGTGCACGTTCTGTACTCTTTGCAGTGAATCTTACGTCATCACCTGAGGTACATGAGTTAACAAAGTTTGCTGCACCGCGGTAAAGTCCCTCTGCGTTTGCCGCATCAATATAGACTTTTTCACCCTTGATTGCGATCTCATAACCGTCAAGGATTAGGTCTGTAGTATCAACACCGGACTCACGTGCGGAGCCGATAACGATCTCCTTTGCAGATTCCTTTGAACTGTCATCTACAACCTTGAGCTCAGCGCCCGTAACGTAACAGATCTGATAACGGATACGTTCAGCGGCGTCTACAGCACCTACGTTTTCAAGGTCAGCTACGATAACGTAGTCGGACTTTCCGTTTTCAACGATAATGCTTCTGCCTGCGTCGGGAAGGAGATTCATAATAACCTGAGCTATCTCTGCGCGTGTCGCGTTACCGCGGGGATTGAACTTTCCATCGGTACCCTGCATTAGTCCGTTCCTGCGGACAGCATCGATAGGCTCGGTCATCCAGGAATCAAAGGTATCGGCATCAGCGAATGCGGATATCTTAGCATTGTCAGGAAGGTCGATTCCCATATAGTTTACGAACTTTGTAAGAATACTTGCAAGCTCCGCTCTTGTAATGTTGTCGGCGGGAGAAAACTTTCCGTTACCGCGTCCCGTAACAATTCCGTTTTCAGCCGCCCAGCCTACGGAGTCGGAGTACCATTGACCGCTGACGGTATCGGTGAAGGGGAGCGTTTCCCCCTTTCCTGCGGTCTTGGTAACAGCCACTCGTGAGAAAGCGGTAACTACCTCAGCTCTTGTAATTTTTGCCGTAGGGTCAAAGGTCGTCTCTGTCTTACCCTTCATTATCCCTTCATCATATACTGCAGAAACTGCCGCAGTGTACCATGTATCAGGCACATCAGTGAAGGGAAGCTCCTCTGCCGCGGTAACAGTTACACCGATAAGCGCGGTGGACATAAGCATCGCGGAGCAAAGAATACTCGAAAGTATTTTTTTGATTTTCATATATAATCCTCCTTTGGATCTTCTATTACAACAATAATAACATAATATACAATCGATTTCAAGCCAAAACATGGGTGAAATATAGACAAAATTTTGTTTTTTTTGCTTTTGCGGTGTGGATGACATAAACTATCAAACTACACCACTCTGAAAAAATATTCCATTATCACTTCTGCGGATTCTTTCATTCCGTGCTTTATCCACCATTCAAGCGTTTCCGTAAAGGCTGATGCGATATGGTTTAAAAGGAAAGACTTTGGCAGAGTCTTGTTCCTTTCGGATTCAAACATATCAATATGGCTTTCTATAAGTACTTCCAGCTCCTTTTTGAAATATCTCGAAAACAACTCGTTGTTTTCGGAAGACAAGAGTAAAAGTATATTATTGTCGTTTTTCTGAAAATGTCTCAAAAGGTGGAGGAAAACAGATTCGGTGCTCGGAGCACTCATTTCTACAGTGGTCCTGTTAGTCGGTTCTGGGGCCATGATATTCAGTTCAGCCGTGCGAATAATTGAGCCGGAAGAAATAAACTATGACGGAATGATAGTGTTTGCTGCAGTGGGCGTATGTGTCAATCTCTGTGCCGCACTGTTTACGGGTGGACACGGTACACTTAATCAAAAGGCTGTTAATCTGCATATGTTGGAGGGCGTGCTCGGTTGGGTCGTGGTGCTTATAGGTGCGCTGGTCATGAGTTTTACGGGATTCTCATTGATAGACCCTATAATGTCTGCCGGCGTGTCCGTGTATATTATCGTCTGTGCCTTAGGAAACTTGAAAGACATTACAGAATTGCTTCTTGAAAAAGCTCCACTGGGGATCGATGCGGCAGATATTAAAGACACTCTTCAAAATATAAACGGAGTAGTTGACGTTCATCACGTTCACGTCTGGAGCCTTGACGGACGTAACTTCTTGGCAACTATGCACGTTGTATGCGAAACTCAGGCCCATGAAATCAAAGGAGCAGTACGTGATACACTTATGAAACTCGGTATAGACCACGTGACCTTAGAGCTTGAGGACGTCAACGAGCCTTGTAGTGAAATAAAGTGCAAAGCAAAGCCGTCATCTGACGGAAATTGTCATCATAAGCATTGACGTGAGAGTAACATTCGCAAAACACAGTATTCAGACAGATCTACGAACCCGATTAAAGTTTAGCTATCGGTCATGCCTTTTATCGGATCTATCATCTTAGGACAAAGATAAACGATTTTTGGAATTGCATATATAAAAGCTTGTGAAACAGTTGAAATATTTCATTTGCAATGTTATAATTTCAAGAGAAAACATGTACGGAGAATAGCGTGAAAGTTTAAACAGTTTTAATCCAAGATCCAAGATAAGCTCGTTTCAAGCACATTCACCTTTCCAGAGAAAAGGTGAAGTGCGTAAACAAACACTAAAAATCGGACAGAAGGATTTTTGTCTGCTATGCAGACACGTGTTTGTTTCATGTTATTTTTGTGCAGCCGTAGGCAGAATGGAGAATATTATGGAAAAATATAATATTTGCAAATTCAATTCCAATCGATCCAGTGACCTTGTATGTGAAAATTTTATTTATGAATCAAACCTCGCTCAATCAGCGGGGGTAAGGGCTGAAAATTATGTTATAAATATCGTAATAAACGGAGACGGTACGCTTAATGTAAACGGCAAAAGCTATCCAATCAGTAAAGGGACAGTCTTTTTCATATTGAAGAGCGAGTCTTTTTCTGTCACATCGGATACCTCACTTGCATACTCATATATCAGCTTCAACGGAAGGCGTGCGGAGGAATATATCCTGCGTCTCGGTATAGCTGGAGATAACAGGATATTTGAAAGGTGTGACAGACTTATCCCATTTTGGATGGAAAGCATCGCAATGTGCGATGACGGAAATATTGACGTTTTGAGTGAAGCAGTATTTCTTTATTCTATTGCGGTACTGATGCCTGAAAAGAAGGAGCGGGATGATTTTGTGTCAGAGATAATGAAGATCACTCATGAGAATTTTGCAGATCCCGATATATCGATCGTGGCGATAGCTGAAGCGATGTCTTATTCACCTAAGTATCTTTCTACGATATTTAAGAAGAAGGTGGGAATGTCATTTACGGAATATTTGAGAGAACTGAGAATAAAGCATGCGATATTTCTGATGGAAAACGGTGTGGTCAGCGTGAAAAACGTTGCTCTTCTTTGCGGATACAAGGATGCGCTGTATTTTTCAAAGCTGTTTTCAGCCTCTGAGGGTATCTCTCCTAAGGCGTATATTGACAAACAGCAAAAGGAACATAACACCAAAAATAATTGACAAGGAGGAATAGTGATATGACTGTCGAAGAAAAGATGCACGCGGGTGAGCTATACATAGCGACGGACGAAGAGCTGATGAAGAAGCAGGCAAAGGCTCTTGAGCTTCAATATGAGTATAATTTGACCCGTCCGTCGGAGGGAGAAAAAAGAAGCCGTCTCCTTAGCGAGATGTTTGCCGAAATCGGAGAGGGATGCTACGTGGAACCTCCCTTACACGCAAACTGGGGTGGACATCACGTACACTTTGGCCGTGGAGTATACGCAAACTTCAACTTGACCATGGTGGACGACACCCACATTTACGTAGGTGACTATACTATGTTTGCGCCAAACGTAACGCTTGCAACAGGTACTCATCCCGTAAACCCTTCGCTGAGAGAGAAGGGATATCAGTATAATCTGCCTATTCATATAGGGAAATGCTGTTGGATAGGTGCCGGAGCTGTAATACTTCCGGGAGTTACCATCGGTGACAACACGGTGGTAGGCGCGGGAAGTGTGGTAACACGTGACTTGCCTGCAAATGTTGTGGCGTTTGGAAATCCTTGCAGGGTAATAAGAGAAATATCGGAAAAGGATATGGAATATTACTTTAAAGGCAGAAGGATACCTGATGAACTGAAAAAATAAAAAAGCGGGGACGATGCTTAAAGTACCGTCCCCGTATGTTCATTCAATCCATGGAAAATATCCGTCTCCGAAGCCCTCACGTAATGTTTTAAGTCTTACTTTAAATGTAGCCCCGTCGGCTTGTCCCAATAACTTATCTATAAAGTGGAATCCTGCAGAAGCGAAAGCAGCGATCTCAGCATCACAACATCTGTCGATAAGCCCTGTCAGAGTATTTACTATATATGATATCTGCTCACTGTTTATACTTTTTATAGCTTCAAGCTCAGAAGCAGAGCTTCTCAAGTGATCTACGCAGAAAGGGTAAAAAGGGTCATCGAAGTTTTTGTCATCGTGACAGCATTTAATTGTGATCATATCATCCTGAATACCGCGGTAAAGTGGAATGTTCATGTCGTGTACCTTTACTTGTGAGTTTCTTTTATACGTTAATTATAGCAGATTTTCGTTTGATTTTCAATATGTGAAAAATCCTTTTGTAAAATTCACGATTTTATGATATAATGGATACGAAGAATAAAATAGGACTATTTGCAGGGACAGGCGTCCTCGACTGTCCTTAATCAAAAATATTACAAAACATTAATTGTTAGAAATAGGGACTATATCCGGAGGTTAAAATGAAATTTATATCTTGGAACGTAAACGGCTTCAGAGCCTGCCTTACAAAAGGCTTTGCAGATTTTTTCGCCGAAGCTGATGCAGACTTTTTCTGCTTACAGGAGACAAAGATGCAGCCGGGTCAGGCTGAGTTTTCTCCCGAGGGATATCATCAGTATTGGTACAGTGCCGAGAAAAAGGGATATTCGGGAACTGCGGTATTCACGAAGCACGAGCCGATTTCCGTGTCCTACGGAATAGGCATCCCCGAGCACGATACCGAGGGACGCGCCATTACTCTCGAATACGAAAACTTTTATCTTCTCTGTGTTTATACCCCCAACGCTCAGCGCGAGCTTGCACGTCTTGACTACCGTATGTCATGGGAGGATGCGCTCAGAGCGTACATCTGCCGTCTTGACGAGAAGAAGCCTGTGATTTACTGCGGAGACCTTAACGTGGCACATGAGGAGATAGACCTTAAGAATCCTAAGACCAATCACAAAAGCGCAGGCTTTTCCGACGAGGAAAGAGGAAAGTTCACCGAACTTCTCACAGCGGGCTTTAAGGATACCTACCGTTCACTTTACCCCGATAAGGTGGAGTATTCCTGGTGGAGCTACATGATGAAGGCAAGAGAAAAGAACGTAGGTTGGCGTATCGACTATTTTGTGGTGTCCGACAGACTTTTCCCGTCAGTCCGCGACAGCTTTATCCTCACGTCCGTCATGGGAAGCGACCATTGTCCTGTAGGTATTGAAATTGATATGTAAATAACGATCCCTTCGCCGAAGTTGCGAAGGGATCGTTTCCGTTAGCCGTTAAAATCAAAAAGCTCGTATATCAAAGATTTTTCGTATTCTGAGTAATCGAAGTGGACAAAGACTTCTTCCAGATCCTCAGCATTTTCAACGCGGAACCTTGCTTTACCAAGATCCTCTTTTACATTAAGCAGATACTCAAGGGAATCTTTGACAGACATTTTTTCAAACTGCGGTAAAGAAAAACTGTACGTACAGTCTGCGAACTCAAATTTTACAGCTGCTTGGTGATGGCCTACTCCTCTTCTTCGGGATACCCATTCCACACATACCGTAAATGACTTGCAGTTTTCAATTTTTTGTTCGTGTGTAACCTGATTGAATGTGTTATAGGTGATAAGCCTGCGATTTTCGTCAAGAGTCTTACGAGGACAGACACAGAGACCGACTACAACTGCGCATACAAGAAATATTATCGCTAAGGCAATGAAGTATATCTTTATATGCCTTCTTTTTTTTCGGGTAAGCTCTGTGAAGAATTTCTTTGTAAATAACGGGGTCAACGTAACTGCAGGATATTTGCCCGACGGTTTAAAGCTTTTATTTCCGAACAGCGGTATCTTTCTGTCAAGTCCGATAAGCATAGGCAGATTGAGCATGGTACCCACCATAAATATCATCATGAAACTAAACCAAGAGCTTTGAGACGTAACCGCGATCACTCCGTCGGAAAAAGCAATGTCATCAGGGATCGTAATGACGAGTTGTATTGCACAAACCGTCATTACTGCAGTTATAATTAACATCACAGCGAAATATATGATCTTGTCAAGCACCGACAGCGGTGCTGTCATTCTTTTCTTGCGTACTTTTTTAGCAATACCCATTTGCAGATCAGTCCTTCTTATTAAAAACGTATTCGTCCATTCTGTTAAATGCCTCTTTAACGAGTGAGAGGGGAAGTGCTAAATTCAGTCTTATGTCGTTTTTACCACCGTGCTGACGTCCGTCCTGCCATGCAACGCCTACGTCCCAACCCATCTTCAAAAGCTCGTCAAGTGTCATAGAGTGCTTTTCCATCCATTCCGAACAGTCAATGAACAGCATGTATGTACCCTGAGGCATAGACACGGAAACTCCTTCAAAATTCTCCCGTACGTATGACACACCGTAGCGAACGTTTCCCGTGAGTACCTGACACAGCTCGTCTACCCACTCGTGACCCTCGGGACGGTATGCACCGATAAGAGCGTACATGGATAGAATATTCATGTTGTTGTAGTGTGAGAGGGAAGCTTCCTTTTCTACTCTTTCACTGAGAGTTTTGTTAAATATTATGTGGTACGCACCTACAAGTCCCGCAAGATTGAAGGTCTTTGACGGCGCGTAAAGAGCTACGGTTCTGTTCTTCGCGTCCTCGCTTACGGACTGCGTGGGGATGTGTCGGTTACCCTCAAGTATGATGTCTGACCATATCTCATCGGATACTACGAATACGTCGTGACGGGCGTATATCTCCATTGCCTTCTCGATCTCCCACTTCTCCCATACGCGTCCCGTAGGATTGTGAGGAGAGCAGAATACTGCGGCGTGGATACGGTTTTCCACGATCTTTTTCTCCATATCCTCGAAATCCATGCGCCAAACACCGTTTTCGTCTTTAACGAGAGGTGATGTTATCATGTTGTAACCTGCGTTTTTGAGAGATGCCGAAAAACCCATGTAAACGGGGGAGTGCAGAAGTACGTTTCCGCCTCTTGAGGTGAACGTACCGATGGCTGACAAAAGACCGCCGAGAACTCCGTTTTCGTATCCGATATGCTCGGGAGAGAGTACCGTTACACCGTTGCGCTTTTTCTGCCAATCTATGATGGAGGAATAATATTCCTCACGGGGATCGAAGTATCCAAACGCACCGTGTTCAAGTCTTTCACGCATTGCTTCGCATATTGTGGGAACAGTCTCAAAATTCATGTCCGCCACCCACATGGGGATTGTGCTGAACCCATCCTTCGGTCGAGCGGGGGTCCAAGACGATCCAAGACCGTCGATGGCTATCGCGTCACGGCCGCGACGGTCCATTATAGTTGTGAAATCGTATTTCATTATTTACCTCTTAATAATTTTGACTTGTTATAATATCAGATGTCGATTCCGAAAAGCTTCTTCGCAAGGATACCCACAACGAAGGAAACGACCGCAACACCGATACTGATCAGTGCCATTTCAAGAAATCTGCTGCCGAACTTTTCGTCCTTCGCAACGGAGGTGTAATAAGTAAATCCTGCAATAATGAGGATAACTATCAGGAGCATGGTCACAAGTGCGGGGATAAACTGAGCGGCGGGGAAGATAAGATAGGGTGCGATAAGGGCGATTACCGTTAGTAGATAAGCAATACCCGTATATGAGCAGGACTTCAGCGCATCACTTCGTCCCTCGCTTCGAGCCGCCAAAAATTCACTTGATGCCATTGAAAAGGTAGCGGATATACCTACGATAAGTCCCGACAGCGCTACAAGACGTGTGTTCTGCAGTGCAAATGAAAATCCCGCAAGGCTTCCTGTCAGCTCAACAAGCGCGTCGCTGAGACCCAGCACCATACTTCCTACATATCGAAGGCTTTCCTCGTCAAGCATATCGAGAAGTGCTTTTTCGTGTTCTTCTTCCTCATGACGTATGGCGATGCTTTCTTCAACCTCTGAGGCAAGCTTCTCGTATTCTACGCTCGCGCCTGCTTCGCCCTTTTCCATCAGCTTTACTGCAAAGGTAAATCCGAGGAAACGGGCGAGAAGCGTGTACTTCAAAACCTTCATGCGCTCAGGCTTCATTTCCACACCCGTGTATTTTTTCCAGATGTTGTAGTGCGCCTTTTCTTCTCTTGAAAGTCTTAGTAAAGTCTCACGGTTTTCCGCACCTTTTGCGAAGCGGGCGATCTTTTCGTAGATCACGCTTTCGGTCAGCTCATTCTGCTGCATCCTGCGGATGATCTTTAACGTATCCTTTGAAATTGATGTTGTCATATGTGTCTCCGTTCTGCCTTTCGGCAATTATTTGTCTTGTTCTGTCCCAAGCTTTAGCCGTACAAGTCTGCGGTACACCGTAAGTCTCATGGTGAGGTAGCAAAGTATGCCACCCACAGCATTTGATATAGGCTCTGCTAAAAACACTCCCATAACACCGAAACCGAGGTGCGGCAAAATAAGCGTCAGCGGTACTACGATAAACGCTTTCCTCAGTAGTGAAAAGAATATGGCGTGTCGTGCGTCCCCAAGTGCCTGGAAGGTGGACTGACCCGCAAACTGCAGAGCCATAAATACAAAGCCGAAGAAGTATATTCTAAGCATACCTACGCCTGCAGCCATCATCTGCACGTCATCTGAGAAGATACCAAACCACAGCTTCGGGAATACTACTATCAGTATCCACGCGGCGAGCGTATACACAGCTCCCACCCAAGTGTTGAATCGAATACCCGATATAACTCTGCCGTATTTCTTTGCTCCGTAATTGAAGCTGATGACAGGTCCCGCACCGCTCACAAGTCCGCTGACGGGAAGCATGAAAATTTCTCTGATGGAATTTGCAACGGTCATGATACCTACGTACAAGTCTCCGCCGAAACTTTGAAGAGTTACGTTGCATGATATCTGTACAAGGCATGTGGTACCCGACATGATAAAGTTAGACATACCAAGCTTTATGATATCCCGCGTGGTATCCCATTTTATCTTTAAAGCACGAAGATCGAGCTTGATAAGTGCTTTTTTTGAAATGAGGAATCCTACCACCCATATAGCGGATATTGCCTGGCTTAGAACCGTAGCAAGTGCCGCGCCGGCAACCCCCATGTCAAGTGCGAAAATGAATATAGGGTCAAGGATAATATTAACCGCCGCGCCTATCATTACGGAAAACATACCAATCTTCGGGAATCCTTCGGCATTTATGTATCCATTGAGACCCGTAGAAAGCATGGAGAATACCGTACCCGCAAGATACACATTAAGGTACTCTTTCGCATACACGAATGACGCGTCACTTGCGCCGAAGGCGTAAAGTATCGGTGTTTTGAAAGCATATCCTGCGGCGGTCAGCACTATTGAGGACGTGAGCAGAAGTGCAGCTGAGTTGCCGAGTATCTGACCTGCACGTTTTTCGTCTCCCGCACCGCGCGCCATGGAGAAAAGCGGAACGCCACCCATACCGAAAAGGGAAGTGAACGCCATTATGAGCGTGATTATGGGGAAGGTGAGTCCCACACCGGTAAGCGCCATGCTGTCGCCGTCCATGTGTCCAAGGTATATGCGGTCAACTACATTGTAAAGAAGCTGTACAAGCTGTGCTATCATCAGCGGTACTGCCTGTGAAACTATCCTTTGCCAGACGGGACCCGTCGAAAAATCGTTTTTGTTATTAACCATAATGTCACCTGAGTGAATATAAGATCTGTCTGTTTACATGTTAAGTCAATTATACCATATTACGACAAAACCTGCAAGAGGTACAAAGAGCTGTAATAATTTTGAAAGTATACTTTACCGCTTGAAAATTTAACCCCGGAGAGACGTTCAAATCCCTCGTTTTACTTGACAATATACGTCGTGTTTGGTATAATCATAAAAGATACAAATAAAATTTTACATAAGGATGGTATCAAACTATGGCACAGAAGTTTCCCTTTGCTATATGGAACTACAATCTCCGCGGCGATTTTCAGCCTGAAGAGGTAGACGTGTGGGCAGAGTGCGGTCTTACCGTAACTCTTACCGAAAGAACTTTCTACGGAAAAGATGATATCGCAAGTCTCATCCCCTTCCTTGACAGAGCAGCTGAAAAGAATATCATGCTCATCGCAAATATCGTAGGTATCACAAACGCTGATATCAACAGCATCGGTGATGAGGAATACGAGCGCCGCTTTATCGAGGTTTATAATATTTTCAAGGGTCATCCCGCTCTTTACGGCTTCTACGTTGGTGACGAGCCTTCCTCAAAGGAAATGTATGATGCTGCTGCAAGATGTATCAGAATCATGAAGAGAATTGCTCCCGAGCTTCGCCCCTACATCAACTTCCAGGGTTCAAGCTGCTTCCACGATCCCGAATGCTTCGACGGCAGAACATTCCAGGAATGGCTTATCGAGCTTAACGCTGAGACAGGCTTCGCTGATTTCAGCTTCAGCCAGTACGAGCAGGTTGCAGGCAGACCCGGTGCTGAAACACCTATGGATTCCGGCGACATGGGTATCGAGTTCTATTACAGAGCACTTAAGCCCCTCATTGAGGTTGCAGAGTCCGCAAACGTTAACGTTTGGGGTTCACTCCTTCTCAGCGCACACTATCACTTCAGAGTGCCTACCGAGTATGATATTATGTGGCAGATCACCACATCCGCAGTTTGCGGTTGCCGCGGTATGATCGGCTTCCGTTTCTACGACCGTAGCTTTGGTCCTAACTACCACGGTTCTCCCATCGACGAGTACGGCTACAAGACCGAGCAGTTCTACAAGCTCCTCCGTTGCCAGAGACGCTTTAACGACCACTACGGTGAGCTTCTCATGAGCCTCAGAAGACAGGGAACATACCTCCTCGGTAAGCAGAGAGGTGACTATCCCACGTTTGGTGCAGGCACCCATCCCGCGATCACTAAGATCAAGGCTAACGAGGACGGACTTGTGGGCTTCTTCAAGGCTGAGGACGGCACAGAATACCTCTGCCTCGTAAACGGCTCACAGGTAAACGACGGTGTATACAAGATCTTCGTAGACGAAGCCTACACTCTCACCGAGGTTCTTTACAACGGCACAAAGGGCTTCCGCTACGCATATAATAATACAGATGCACATTGGGACGGTCAGTGGCTCTATCCCGGTCAGATGTCAATGTTCCGCATCGAAAAGAAGTAATATTTTATTAAACAAAGCCGCAAGCTTTCAAAGCTTGCGGCTTAATGTTTTGTTTATTTGTCAGTCTAGTCAATATGCGGAACGATATCGTTGTAGCGATAGATTATGAGCGCGACTTCACCGCGGGTGATGGTGTCCTTAGGTGCTAAAAGCCCACCCGGCTTGCCGGAGATAAGACCGCATTCTACTGCCCATTTCATAGCATCAACGGCAAAATCAGAAACATCTGTACTGTCGGAGTAGGAAGAAATATCGTATGTAGTGTTACGTTCAACCTCTCTGTAAGCGGTGTAGCGGTACATGAGTGCGGCAAATTCCTCACGGGTAATTGTACGGTCTGGAGCAAAATAACTACCGCCCACACCGCCGGTGATACCGTTTTCATAAGCCCAGTTTACAGCGGGAGTAAGCCACTTACCGTCAGGTACGTCAACGAATGTTTCACATACGGAGGTGAGAAAATGAGATAATGTATCAAAGCTCCCGTCGAACCGAGACAAAATAGTCAATATTTCTCCGCGTGAGATTTCACGCTCTCCGTAAAAATCCATGATTTTATGTGTCTTTAACGGTGTATCAGGATGTGGATACGAATTTACTTCAAAACCAGTCATGATGTATTCTCCCACGACGAATTTTCGCGCATCACTGTACCAATCAGGCGTTTCAAGATATTCTTCAGTATAATTCTTATTTACGATGCCCATTGACAGCGAATAGACAGAAATTGAAGTAAGAATACACAATGTCAAAAATACAGACACATATATTAGTATTTTCTTTTTCATAATGTTACCTCCTACTTAGTATATCATATAGAAATCGGGTTTTAGATCCATAGAACAGGTTTGGACAAATGTAAGTTCATATCTCTATATGTATTATACCATGTATAGTCGATATTGTCAATATTGCTTGTTCATTTTTTTGCTCTGGTTGTTAGTTTTATACAAATCAATTGATTTGTCACATACGTATCCTAAAAAAATCCCCTCATCTACTGAATAACCTCCCCCACTACCGGAAAACAATAATACGAAATCACTTTTGGGGGTACGTTATGTTTAAACACGAAAAAATGCTTTTCCATCCCGTAGGTATCGAAAGACCAAACCCACAGTACGCGGCGCTTCTGCAGGAGCAGCTTGGAGGCGGAAACGGTGAGCTTAAAGCGGCAATGCAGTATATGTCCCAAAGCTTCCGCATCAAGGATGCTGAGATCAAAGACCTTTTCCTCGACATAGCTGCAGAAGAGCTTGGACACATGGAAATGATAGCGCAGACAATAAATCTTCTGAACGGCCACGACGTAGACGCAGAATCTGTCAAGGCGGGCGAGATACAGACCCACGTTCTACTTGGACTTAACCCCGGACTTATCAATGCATCCGGTTATTCATGGACGGGAGATTACGTTACGGTAACGGGAGACTTGTGCGCGGATCTGCTTTCAAATATCGCATCTGAGCAAAGAGCAAAGGTTGTATACGAATATCTATACAGACAGATAGACGACAAGAAGGTGAGGGAGACCATCGACTTTCTGTTAAACAGAGAGGAAGCGCACAACCAGATGTTCCGTGACGCGTTCAATAAGGTACAGAATACGGGTTCAAACAGAGATTTCGGAACCACAAAGGCGGCGAAAATGTATTTCTCCATGTCAGATCCCGGTCCAAATGCATTTGCCACGGGTGACACCAACCCGCCTTCATTTAACTGATATTTGTAAGTATTCACGGAATGAAAATCCGTGGGTACTTACTTTTTGTTTTCTATTGACATCTCGGGAATTTTTTGTATAATGAACTTAAGTTTAAAAGTCCGCTCGAACAGCGGCGAAAGCAGAAAGGAAATATAATATGGAAAACAAATTTGTATTTTTCAGCTGGGTGTACGACCTTATGAAGGATTATGACTTTTCAATGCTCGACACCTTCCTTGAAGCGGGAGTAAACCTTCCCATGTCACCCATCTTTACCCACGATAATGCTGAGGATGTGGAAAAGCTCAAGAAACTTCTTGACTACGCCGAAGAGCGCGGCGTGCAGATGATCCTCCACGCTGCTGATTTCAGCACCAGTGGGTTCCATGCGATGGGTGAGGAAAAGTGGTGTGCAGAGTTCAAGAAGTTCTATGAAGAAACTCTTGAACGTCACCCTGCGATATATGGCTTCTACGTAGGTGACGAGCCCGGTGATGCATATTGGCTTGAACTTACCAGAAAGGTCATCATCAAGATGACCGAGATTCATCCGAACCTTAAGCCCTACATCAATTTTACAGGAAACATGAATCATTTAGATACCGAAGCGTTTGGAGGTATCAGTATGGTTGAATGGCTTTCTAACCTTAAGAGAGATTCGGGCGAGTTCCTCCACACGTACGATATGTATCCCCAGGTAATCAACAACGAAGGCGGTACTACGTCCTATTTTGAGGACTGTAAGAAGAATTGCGAAGCATCCGAGGCGGCAGGTCTTACACCTATAGCGTGTCTTATCTGCTCCGCACATATGGTATTCCGTCCCGTCCAGCCTCTTTACGGTATTAACTGGCAGGTATCGACTGCAGCTGCTTGCGGATATAAGGGAGTAAACTGGTTCCGTCTCTGTGACAGACTTGTTGACCCCAACTACCACGCATCTCCCATTGATGCGTTCGGTAACAAGACCGACCTTTACTACGATGTTCTCAGAGCGCATAAGACGTTCACTCACCACTACGGTGACATCTTCATGCACCTTAAGAGAAAGTCTACTTACTTCTTCGGTGAAGATATGAAGAGAGGCATATACCCTCGATTTGAAGAAAATTCTCACCCTATCATGAAGGATATTAAGGCAGGCTGGGAGGAATCTCTCGTAAGCTTCTTTGAGCACGATGAGACAGGCGAAGAGTATTTTGCTATCGTTAACCTTTCAAGACAACATTATGACCACTATCTGTTCTACTGTGATGCTGAAAAATACGGTGTAAACCACGTTCTCAGAAACGGCGAGCATCAGATTCCTGTTCCCGTCGGCGATGCAGCGGGTGATTTTGAGGGACACTTCCTCTATCCCGGTCAGCTCGGCTTGTTCAGAATAATTAAAAAGTAAATCACAAAACGCTCGAAAGAATTGTCTTTCGAGCGTTTTTCATAAACAGTTAATTAATTTTTAGTTATATCTTGACATTCTGAATAAAAGTATATATAATTGGGTTGAACTTTAAGGCGGTGTAAGGAATAATCCGCCGTAATATAAGAATGGATAGAAGATATGGCAGAAAGATATCCTTTTACAAGCTGGGTGTACAGAGATATTACCGCATACTCACCTACTGAAGTAGACCGTATGGTTGACTGCGGACTCACGCTGTGCATGGTTCCTCACTTTTATTACAATAACAACCATCACGTAGAACTTTTAAAGACATGGCTTGAAAGAGCAAGTGCGCGCGGAGTAAAGCTCATACTTGATACGGATATTAATTTTGAAGCAGGTCTCACAAACGGTGACGAGTCCTGGATCGACGATATTAAGTATTTCTACGAGGTCACTCTTGAATCACATCCCGCGGTTTACGGATTTGTAGTAGGCGACGAGCCAGGAACGTTAAGTGCTCTCAACGGTACAAAGTACGTTATAACAAAGCTGACCGAGGCGCTTCCCATGTTGAAACCGTATATCAATTTCCTCGGCAGTACGTGTAAACTTCCCGAAGAGGTGTTCGGGAACAAAACTCACACCGAATGGCTCACCGAGTTAGGTTTAGTGGCAGGCGATTTTGCCCATTCCTACGATATGTATACTCAGATGATCAACTATACCGGCGGTACCGGTACTTATTTCAGAGAGATGAAAGCAAATGTTGAAGCATCGGAGAAAGCGGGACTCGATCCGTGGGCATGTCTTATCTGCAGTGCTCATTATGCGTTCCGTGCCCCTACTGAGTATGATATAGTTTGGCAGATCTCAACTGCGGCTGCCTGCGGATGTAAGGGTATTTGCTGGTTCCGTTTTTACGATAGTCCCGCTGTGCCTAATTATCACGCATCACCAATTGATGAATACGGCGACAAAACTATCTATTACGACCAGATGAGACGTTCTATCCGCCGCTTCAGCGATAATTACGGCGAAATATTCATGAAACTTAAGCGCAAGGTTACCTATGTGTTTGGAGAAGACAAGAACCGCGGTGCATATCCGAGGTTTGAGGACGGTACTCATGACATAATCGAGCATATTAAATGCTTCGAGGAAAGTCTCATCAGCTTCTTCGAGCATGAGGAAACAGGTGAGGAATATTTTTGTATCGTAGACTTGTCACGCGTACAGTATGAGCATTATGAGATATTCTTTGATACCGATAAATATGAGATTCATGACGTATTTGCAAACGGAAATAGAGGGGGGCCTATCAATATTGGTCCTCGCGATGCTGATTGGGAGGGTGAATGGCTTTACCCGGGACAGCTTGGTCTTTTCAAGATAGTTAAAAAGTAGTTTTCAGCTCAGCGTATGGTTGAGTGATGATCCTAAAGTAACAATAATACAAGTAATTTTAGAAAGGCTTGGTACATACAAATGGCAAAAACATTTCCTTTTTCAATGTGGCTTTATAACCCGCCCAGCGATTTTACACCCGACGAAGTAAACGTGTGGGCAAACTGCGGACTTAATATTCCGATGGCTCCGCAGATGGCTTACGGTAAGAACGATCCCCGTGAACTTATACCGTTCCTCGACCGCGCTGAGGAGCTGGGTATTAAGCTGATAGCTAACTTCTATGGCGTTACCTTCGGTGACGTAAGACATGCAGGTGAAGAAGAGGTGGAGCGCCGTCTTCGCGAACTGTATGAGCCTCTTAAAGGACATCCCGCACTTTACGGATTCTTCGGCGGAGATGAACCCAGCGGTAAGGAAAATATTGCAGCGGCGGAGGCTACGTTCAGAATTCATAAGAAGGTAGCTCCCGAGCTTTCTCCCTTCATCAATCTTATCGGCGGTATGGCGGATAAGAGCGGAGAAGAGCTTGGAGGTAAAACACTTGACGAATGGTTTAAGTCGATTGCCGATGCAGGTATTACTTATGTCAGCCAGGATCTTTACGGTCCTATGATCAACGAGGACACAACTACTACTCACTTCGGTGAGATGAAGAAGGTTGTGGAGGCTGCGGAAAAGGTTGGCGTAGACGTATGGACAAATATGCTTTCAAGCGGACACTATGCTTACAGAGTTCCCACCGCTGCTGAAGTTCTTTGGCAGATCACAACTGCCGTTGCCTGCGGTTGTCGCGGTGCTATATGGTTCCGCTTCTACGACAGACTGATCGGTCATGAGTATTACGGCTCTCCCATTGATGAATACGGAAACAAGACAGAGAACTACTACAACATTCTCAGAGCACAGAAGCGCTTCACCGATCACTACGGTGAGATAATCATGAAGCTGAGAAGAAAATCCACATTCTTCCGCGGTACAGACAGAAAGTATTATCCCATGTTCGAGACGGGTTGTCATGATCTTATCAATATAAAATGTTATGAGGATGCTATCATCAGTTTTTTCGAGGATGAAGAGGGGCGTGAATATATGTGCATCGTAAATGCATATCGCGATATGCACGCAACCATTAAGATCAGCTTTGATCCTGAAAAATGTGCGCTTAAGGAACTTCTCCTCAACGGAAAATTAGAAAATAACATTAGTCCCGTAAAACCCGATGACGAGTGGGGCGGCGCGAGCTTCTATCCCGGTCAGCTGAGACTTTTCAGAATTGATCGAAAGTAAATTGATCATAAATAATATCACAGACAAGCACTGAAGACATTAACTTATATCTTTGGTGCTTGTTTGGGATTTACACGATATTGAGGAGGATTTTTATGAAAAGAATATTTGCTGTTATACTTTCTGCAGTTATGATCCTATCTTATCTTCCTGCTGTGTTTGCGGCAAACGGAGAGTGGAAACCTGAGGCTGTGATCGGTAACGTAATACCTCGCGGACAAAACGTTACAGCTCGAATCGCAGTGGGCAGTGATGTCCACATTGGTGTGGAATTTTCATCAGCAAAGCTTGAAAATGCATATGAATCACTGGGTAGACTTGGCGGGGTTGACGCACTTATACTCGCAGGTGATTTGACTCAGGATGGTCGTGATGAAGAATACAAGGAGCTTATGCGCATCGTTCAAAAATATTCAAAGACCCTTCCGGTAGAAATTGACGGTGCAAATATAAAGGGTTCGGGGGACAAAGCTCCCGTAGGTACTACAATCCTTGAAATGGGTAATCATGATTTTAATGTCCTTCACACCAAAGCGGAAGCAAAATTCAAGGAAATGACGGGTCAGACTACAGACAATGTATACTGGATTAACGGCAAGGTTCCTGTAATTAAGGTCAGTATGACCGACCATAATAATGAATTTTCTGACACCTATGTTTCAAAGCACGATTTTATTAAAAAGTCACTTGATGATATTGATGCTAAAGGGTATAAGGGTCACATATTCCTTGTAACTCATATCGCGGTCAGCGGCACGGTTATTGGTGCGCCCTCTGCCGATGAGGAAGCATTCGCACCCGAAACTATAAAGCTTTTAGAAACTTATCCTAACCTGGTCCACGTTTCGGGCCATTCCCATCAGGTCATCGACAACCCCACCTTTATTGATCAGAAGCGCGGATTTACCTCCGTTACCGATGGTATCATGGGTGAAGACTATAACAATGACGAAGAGAAACACGGTTCGTCCGTTATTATCTTTGACGTTATGAACGACGGTACCACTGAGATACACAGAGTTGACCTTCAGAACGGACGTATCTTATACGGTGAGGAAGAATGGATACTCGATAGTACAGATAAGCCTGCGGACTTTATGTATTTCTCGAATAAAAAAGGACCTGACGGACAGACCTCCTACGGAGCAAATGCCAAGGCACCTTCCTTCGGAGAAGGAGCTGTGGTTACATTTGAGGATAACGGCGATAATGATTCGATAAATGTTACCTTTACGTCAAATGCTGTTCCTGCATCTGACAAGAACTACGATTATGTGAGAAGATATAGGGTAAGAGCTACGCCTGTAAACGGAGAAGGAACGACCGTTACGGTTAACGTGGTGAACGACTCCTACAGACCCGATAACAGACTGCAAAAGACAAGAACTGCTACTCTTACGGGACTTGATTGGAACACAGATTACAAGATCACCGTTTATCCGCAAAATGCCTACGGAGATAACGGAAAGTCTATCGTTGCATCCGAGTACGCAAATGTAGGTATGCCTACGTTCGACGATGCAAAACTTCTTTATGATGTAGACTATTCCTATGGCGGAGTTAAGGACGCACTCGGTCACGTTGCGACTCCATCTACTATTTATAAAACGGTATTTGACGAGGATATCGGACAGTATTCCGTTGAATTTCAGGAATTCCAGACTCACAGGTACGATTTCGGGCCTGCCGATCTGGAGGAGTTGAGAAACGGCTTTGTGGTAGAAAGCTTCTTTAAGCTTGTGGACTCTGAACAAAAGCAGGTCATTTTTGGTGCATATGCAAGCTTTGGATTTGACTACATAGTTGAAGAAGGGAAGCTCAAGGTTCTGTTTGTTGCGAAACACGAAAGCGAGACCATGCCCATAAGCGTTCCGATCAATGAAGGTGAGTGGATACACGCAGTTACCGTATATAACGGTAAGGAGCTTGTATTGTATCTTAACGGTGAAATTGTCGCAACTGTCCGCCACACCGGTGGGCTTGAAGCGGAATACACCGACGACTCTGAAGAAAATGCTTATTATATAAATATCGGTGGAAGAGCACCTTCGGGCGGAGAATCATTTAGAGCTAAAAAAGGAACGATGGTGAATTCATTCAGAGTCTTCAGCGGAGTTGTATCTGCAGAAGACGTGAAAACACTTTATGCAAAGGTACAAAGACCCAACGTGCAGATACCGTATGAGGACGTAGAAGAAGGTTCTTGGTACGAAGAATCTGTAATATACGCGTACGAAGAAGGTCTTATGACGGGCACGGCTGCTAACACATTTTCACCGTCGGTTAAGACAACTCGTGCAATGCTCGTTCGTATGCTTTACAATATGGAAGGTTCACCTGCAGTAGACAAAACGAACAATCCTTTTACGGACATACCGGATGGTGCATGGTACACAGATGCGGTCCTTTGGGCATATCAAAATGGTGTGACTACAGGTACTTCTGCTACGACCTTCTCCCCGGATACACTCGTTACCCGTGAGCAGGTTGCAGTATTCCTATACAGATTTGTTAAGGATTATAAAAAGCTCACTGTAGACGAAGGCGCTGACCTATCCGTTTATCCCGATGTGGATACTATCAGCCCTTATGCGGGATTTAAGGAAGCAGTTGCATGGGCGAATAAGCTGTCAATACTTGGCGGTAAGAGGACGGGCGAAATCGTGATGCTTGCCCCTCAGGATACCGCAATGAGAAGTGAAACAGCTACAATGTTTGCTAGATTCCACAGAGTATTTTTTACCTTAAAGTGACGGTTTTCATGTGAGCAAATCTTCGTGAAATGTTAGATAAAAACATTTACATAACTTGACATCTCAAGTTTTTATTGGTATAATGTACGCGGTAACAGCAGTACACGGAATCCATATTTTATTCCGTAAATGATTAATATTTCGATATAATTTGGTCAAAAATTTTGACCGATAGTCTGCATGAGCAGAGAAAGGACAAGTTATGACAAATCAGTATCCATTTTCTATGTGGGTATATAACCCCCTCAGTGATTTTCCTCCGGAGGAACTTGAAATCTGGAAAGAAAGCGGCATGACTACACCTATGACTCCCAAGGTGTACTATGGCAAGAATGATCCCCGTGAGCTTATTCCTTATCTTGATAAGGCTCACGAGCTTGGAATGCAGCTTATCATCAATTACGAGGATTTCTCATACGGATTTATAGACAGGGTGGGTGACGAGGAATATGAGCGCCGCCTCAGAGAGGTTTACGAGCCGCTTAAGGGACACCCGGCACTTTACGGTTTTTATGCAGGAGACGAGCCTAATGATCGTAGATCTTTTGATCAAACAAGAAGATGTTATGCTATACATAAGAAGGTAGCTCCCGAGCTTAAGCCTTATGTCAACCTCATAGGCGGTATGGGATATAAGAAAGAAGATGAACTTCTCGATATGACTCTTGAGGAGTGGTTCCGTGACCTTCGTGAGCTTGGCGTTGAATTTGTAAGTCAGGACGCGTATCTTCCCATGATCGACGACGTTACCGTTACCGAATATTTTAAGGAAATGAGAAGGGTCATCGAGGCAGGAGAAAAGGCAGGCGTTGACGTTTGGACGAATATGCTTTGCAGCGGACATGACGCTTTCCGTGCTCCTTCCGAAAACGACGTTATCTGGCAGTTGAACGTTGGCGCGGCTCTCGGATTCCGCGGCGGTATCTGGTTCCGTTTCTACGACAGAGACATCGGATATGATTATTTCGGCTCTCCTATCGATGAATTCGGCAATAAAACAAACTGCTATTATGCAATCCTCCGCGCGCAGAGACGTTTTGCGTTCAATTACGGTGAGATAATGATGCGCCTTAAGAGAAAGTCCACCTACATGACGGGCTATAAAAAGAGAGACGCATATCCCGAGCTTAACGATAACGTACATGACCTCGTTAAGATCAGCGGATATGAGGATGGCGTAATAAGCTTCTTCGAGGATGAGAACGGGGAAGAGTATTTTGCAATTGCCAATGCGTCCATGGAATTCAGAGCTTCATGGGGCATTAGCTTTGATCCCGAAAAGTGCAACGTTCTGGAAGTAAGCCAGAACGGACG
>JAZUBZ010000016.1:0-10429 GCA_045638805.1 Eubacteriales bacterium | reverse complement strand
TACTACCATTGCACGGGTAAGTGAAACTGTGGGACTGAATGAGGTACCTCCGGTACCGTTCATAAGTCCGTTGTCGGTCACATACTTGATTCCTTCGTAGCTCCAACCGCCCTCATCTACGTCCGTATAAGGAAGAGCTGCTGAAGCGGTCATTCCTGTGGCGAGAATGCTGAGAAGCATCAGGACCGCAAGAATAGCTGACAGTATTCTTCTTGTTTTCATTTAGTTGCCTCCTAATGAATTTAATATAAATTTCAGCTAACTTGATTATACCTTAAACAAGTTTTTTTGTCAAGTATGATAAAACCAACTATCGCATAAAAGTAATAAAATCCTTCTAAATAACACACAAATCTTGACACAGACTCAAAAAGAAGATATAATCATAATAAAGATCAAAAATTTACGGAGATATGTTATGACAGTAAACTCAAAGCTTTTTAACTATATAGAAAATTCCCCTACGCCATATCACGCAGTTGCACATACTGCAGATATTCTTTGCGCAGAGGGTTACACCGAGCTTCGCGAAAGCTCCGACTGGGATATTTCCGCAGGCGGTAAATATTACGTTATCCGCGGCGGATCTTCCCTTATAGCATTCCGTGTGCCGAGTGCTGACTTCAAAGGGTTCATGATGACTGCCGCTCACAGCGACTCCCCTACATTCCGCATAAAGGAATCCGCTGAGCTTAAGGGACAGAACTACGTCCGTCTTTCCACAGAGAAATACGGCGGTATGCTTTGCTCCACGTGGATGGACCGCCCCCTCTCAGTTGCGGGTAGAATAACCGTCAAGCAGGATACGGGACTGAAGGTAAAGCTTGTAGATCTTAACGAGTCTTGTGCCCTTATCCCCAACGTTGCGATCCACATGAACCGTGCGGCAAACGACGGTTACAAATACAATCCCGCTGTAGATATGCTTCCCCTTTATTCATGCGGCACCTCGGATGTTGGATTCAAGACACGCGTTGCTGAAACTGCAGGTGTAACGGAAGAAAACATTGTAAGCTCAGACCTTATGGTTTACTGCAAGGATGCAGGTGTAGAATGGGGCGACTATATCTCAGCCCCCCGTCTTGATGACCTTCAGTGTGCGTTTGCAACCCTTGAAGCTTTCATCACGTCAAAGGACGGAGGCAGTGTCCCCGTATACTGTCTTTTTGACAACGAAGAAGTGGGAAGCCTTACAAAGCAGGGAGCTGACTCCACCTTCCTTTACGACGTGCTCTCACGCGTGTGCGATACCTTTGGCGGAAATATGCGCCGCCGTGTAGCCTCAAGCTTCCTCGTTTCATGCGACAATGCTCACGCAGTACACCCCAACCATCCCGAATTCGCCGACACAAACCACACCGTCACAATGAACGGCGGTATCGTTATAAAGTATAATGCCAACCAAAAGTACACCTCCGATGCGCTGTCATCAGGCATTTTCAAGGTAATCTGTGAAGAGGCAGACGTAAAATGCCAGACCTACGCTAACCGCGCAGACATGGCAGGCGGCTCAACACTCGGCAACATCTCAAACTCTCACGTTTCCCTGAACACCGTTGACATCGGACTTGCTCAGCTTGCGATGCACTCCGCTTATGAAACAGCAGGTGCACGTGACACCGCAGACATGATCCGCGCACTGAGACTGTTCTTCTCCAAGACCCTCTCGGGGGATCTCTACAGTGATATTGTTATTGAGTGATGCATAAACATTCCCAAAACAAATAAAGATAGCAATAACCGTACAGGATTTTTCCCGTACGGTTATTTTACTTATTCATTTTCAATTCGATCTTGCAAACATTTACGCAAGTCAAACAACGTTTTCATAAGAAGTATTCCTGCGATGATATAAACTATCGCTAGACATACCGTTATTACCGTCCAAATCTCCGAAAGCCAAGGGGAGAAAAACTGAATGACAAATACCGACGTTAGCATCACAGTTTGGAACGTTCTGTAACTTAGCAGTTTTTTGTCAAAACTATATTCTTCCGGCTGATGCTTTTCCGCAACTGACGCAAGATTGGTAAGAAGCTGAAAATGGAAATACAGATTTATGACGGCAATGGTGATATCAACAAATTGCCACAGACCGTCAAGCTTAAGTCCAACTAATCCGACAAGCCACTCCGCCCCCGTCCAAAGCGCCATTATCACGCCTAAAGTATATAACAGAGACAGCTCTCGTTCTTCATCCTTCAACAAGGTTATCGCTGACAGGAAAAGGATATATCCTACAAAATCGGGCAAAACGTTGAGCACGAACAGATTAAAATTAAAGTACAGAAAGAAGTATCCCCACGCTACCCCTTTGAGACCCTTACATATGTTTTCACAATTTGTCATTTCGCACTCCCTCCTTCGGGATACAGATCTACCCGTTTCACAAGCTCACCGTTCACGTACAGATCAGCCACATAAAACTCAGGAAGGATCATATCCCGTTCGGGGAGATTTGTGCCATAACCGCCGCTTATAAAGCTGATATAAGGTCCCCAACCGGGTTCGGTTTCCTTCGAACCCCAAATCTTACTGCTGTTTGATGAATGGACGGTACCGAGTCCTCCCAATTGTTCAGGTTCCTGCCGTACCTCATCTCCGGGATAGACGGCTGCCATACTGACGCCGACACTCGTTATACCTTCACGTTCTTCCTCTGCACCGAGATGCATCACACCACAGTTTTCGTTTACCGCACCTTTCGTGAAGTCTGCGTTAGGTCTCGGTATTAAATCGATAAACGTGCCGCTGAAAAGGGCATTTATGTCACTCGCATCCTGTACTGTACTGTCCACTGTACGAATAGTCTGCAAGGTTACGTCGATCTCAAAATCACCGGCAACTCCCGTATATCTGGTTCCCGGAAGTTCATCACATCCCCAACCGAAATCATCATATAAGGTTTCGACAAGACGGAAGTCATCTATGGGAACCGCGACCCATCTGCCCGCATCCTTCTCTACGCGGATATTTCTGACGGCAAGATACTTCGTTGGCCTCTCGGGTAAAACATCGGGAACATAGCACACACTTAACACAAGAAGTCCCTCATAAGTGTCTTCGTAGGTCTCTCTCAGATTATATATATAATATCCATCGCCGGCATTTGGAAACTCCTCAAGCCCGCTGTCCCAGTTGTAGAATTTCCCATTCTTTTCGTTTCCACGGATTTCGTCTATAATCTTCTTTTGCTCGGACACGGGCGCACACATCAACCTGTAAAATCCGCTCTCTGCAAGTACGGATTTAGCATATGCATCAAATGCGCCTGCAGGTGTTGTGCAGTACGTGCTTCTTGCCGAGGCGACGGTCAACCACGTCGGGTCTGAGGAATTCTCACGATAAGATGCCTGCACGCCGATGACGAGCGACAATGACATCACAGCCAATACGCATATGGAAACAAGCCCCATTCCCACGGGATATCTTTTGAATCTTGCTATAGCTTCAATGCGTTCTTTTATATTTTTACCGCCGTTATTGACGCAGGTAGTCCCGGGTGTTTTGGCAAAACGCTCGTTTACCATTGAGAGTAAGATATGTCCGTACTCACGGCGTTCTTCCCCTTCAATGTATTCAAGAACATACTGATCGCAACGAGATTCCATATCGTTTACAGCTTTATTCGCACAGTGTACTATGAGAGGGTTACACCAATGGAGACTGCGTAAAACACATATTACCACGCTCCACAGAGTATCCTTAAATTTCAAATGCAAGAGCTCGTGCAAAAGGACTTTATCGTCAATCTCGCCGTCACTCGGTACAACAAATACGGGACGGATGATACCGCACACAAATGCACCGGGCAGTCCACGTACTGCGACCACACGGCAAGGCTTTACTTTTATCTCAGCGGCAATACTATTAACCCTCTCGATAATACCTTCGGATGCAGGACGTCCCCTTGACAATGCTATACGTAAACTGATGTAAGATATACCGTATTTTAAAAGGCTTACCGCAACACCCAAAACGTACAGTGCAAATATCCACTCGGTTACGGTTTCGGGCATTGACGTTATGATCGGCACAGGAAGCAAAACCTTGGAAAAGCCGTATTCTCCCGCTATACCCTTTAAGGCTTCTATTACTACCTGCCAATTAAACAGGGTATACCGTCCGAAAAGTCCTGCGGGAAACAGAATGATAACCCCCAACACTCCCCAAACTGCGAAATGCCATTTAGGCGGCAGCTTGTCTTTAAACAAGACTTTTATAAGGATCAGCAGCACAGCAACTCCCGATGCCGTCAACGTTTGAAGCAAAAATCCCCAAATGTCAGTCATATTACTATATCCCCTTTCCTTGTTTGTAATGGTACAGAATTAAACTTCCATTTCGTCGAGAAGACGTCTCAGCCTTTCGCGCTCCTCAGGCGAGATCGTTTCCTCTTTGAGAAATGCCGCAACAAGGTCTCCCGCCGAGCCGCTGTATACTTTGTTAAGAAAGCTCTGCCTTTCCTTCTTGCGGCAGCTTTCTCTGTCAAGCGTGGCGCGGTAGACATGAGGTGACACGCTTTTGTCGATACTCACAAGTCCCTTTGCCTCCATGCGTGTAAGATACGTAAGTACCGTATTTCTGTTCCATCCCGTTGCGGGAAAAAGAATATTCACGATTGTACCAAGCTCAGCACCGCCTGTTTCCCAAAGTGCACCAAGCACAGTCCATTCACGTTCGGATAAAGTCATAACAGCAATCCTCCTACAGGTGTAGTATCTACTTATATACTACACCTGTAGGGGGATTTTGTCAATAGTTTTGAGAAATTTTATAACATAATTATTAACTAAGAAGATCCTTATCAAAAAAAGCGGTAGGGATATTCCCTACCGCAAAAATCACTAATGAACTTAAGCTATTGTCCGCATCTCATCCTTCAAGTACATAAGCCAGCATAAGACGGGCTGTGTTTTCGATTCCGTCAAGATGTGCTCTTTCAACACCGTGGCTGGAATATACACCCATACCGAAAGCTGCCGCGCGTACGTTGTTTCCTCCCTTTATCGCCTGTCCCGCATCGGAACCGTAGCGGTAGAAGAGGTCAACGGCATAATTGCATCCGTTTCGCTCTGCTGCAGCTATAAGCCTGTTTGTAAGCGAATAGTCGTAAGGCATGGATGCATCCTTAGCGCAGATGGTCACAGCCTGCTCGCTTCCGTCGGAATCGGGTCCGAGGATGGCAATATCTACTGCTACATATTCTGAGATGTTCTCAGGTACAACTATACCGCCAAATCCGATCTCCTCATAGAAGGAGAAAGCAAATACGGTATTAAACTTAGGCTTTACACCGTTTTCAGTCATAGCCTTCAGCACAGCAAAGGAGCATGCCATTGCCGCCTTGTTATCGATGAAGCGGCATTTGATAAAGCCGTTCTCTGTTACGGTAAATCGAGGTTCTATAGAAATATAGTCGCCGTGTCTGATTCCAAGAGCGCGTACACCGTCGGGATCTTTAACAAACTCATCAAGGAGCACGAACACGGTATTATCGTCACGAACCATGGTCTTTGCGTCGTCGAACGCATGAGCAGAATGGTGCTCACAAACGAGTATGCCTGTGTAGGTCTTTCCACCGCGTGTATGCACGGTTACGTTTTCGCCCTCAACGTTTGCGTGGTTTATGCCACCAAGCGCGCGGATGCGCAGAGTTCCGTCCTTGTTAATTCCTCTGACCATAAATCCGAGCGTATCAGCGTGTGCGCTGAGGCATACGGTTTTGGATGTGTCCTCTCCGGGAACAGTTATGTACGCTGTATCGCGGTTATCATAAGTCACTTCAAATCCGAGGCCAGATGCTATCTCCTCGATCACCGGTTTCATCTTTTCATAGTATCCCACGGGACTTGGTGTATCCAAAAGCTTTTTCATCACGTCTGTGAGATATTGCATATCAATTTTCATTTCTGAGATATCCTCCGTTTTTGTACATATTACAGTTCTTTATTATTTATTCTTTTAGTATTTACGTTTCTGTTTTTTACTACTTCAATTTTAACCAAAGTAACTATCAAACTCCCGTTTGAAGCTATTGTTTTCAGAAAACAAAATTCCGTCTATACCACAGGAAGCAGCGCCTGCTAGATTCGAGGGGTTATCATCTATCATAACAACATCTTCGGGATCCACATGAAGATCGTTTATAACATATTGGAAAAACTCGCCGCTCGGCTTTGCTATCCCCATTTTACTTGAAATATATACTTTATCAAACAAGGAGAACAGCTGATACTTCTCTAAAATGCGTACGAGGAAAGGTTCGATAGCATTAGATAACAGATACACCGGATATTTTTCCTTGATCTTCAATATCTCACCAACAAGTTCATCATTGATGCTAACCAGATCCTGCCACTCCTGTGCTATCTGTTCAGGCTTGACGTTTAATCTTTTGGAGATCATTTCATACATCTCCCATTCGCTGATCTTTCCAACGTCACCAAGCGAAACTATCTCACTCTTTATTTTATCAGCATCTTCATCCTCAAGGTATTTTCTAAACCAGATTGGAGCAATTTCCGAGCCGATAACACCAAAAAAATCAAAAAAGACTATTTTTTTCACTCTACTAACCTCACTTTAGCTTTATATGATACGAGTGCTTTTTGAACCGACAAAAAGCAACCGGTAAAATGTCGCTTTTCCTAAACTTACCCTGCTTAAATATCGAATTCAAAATATTTCACCGCATTATTATATGAAATACCCTTAATAATTTTCTCCAATGTCCTGTAATCCTCAGGATATTCTCCGTTTTCTACCCAGGCACCGATCAAGTCGCACATAATTCTTCTGAAATACTCATGTCTCGTATAAGACAGGAAGCTTCTTGAATCTGTAAGCATTCCGATATAATTTCCAAGCAATCCAAGGTTTGCAAGGCTGGTCATTTGATCTATCATTCCTGCTTTATGGTCGTTAAACCACCACGCACTTCCCTGTTGAATTTTGCCGACAGCTTCAGTTCCTTGGAAGCATCCTATAATTGATCCGATAACAGCATTATCCATTGGATTCAAAGAATATATGATCGTTTTTGGCAATTCACCTGTTTCTTCGAGCGCATTCAAAAAATCGGCTAATTCTGCAGCGGGTGCACAGTTATTGATACAATCCAGTCCCGTATCCGGGCCAAGCAGATCAAAAAGACGGGAATTGTTATCCCTTTTTGCACCGTAATGGAGTTGCATCACCCAATTCTTTTCATAATATCGTTTTCCGAGCCACAGCATAACAGCCGTCTTAAACTTGGCTTCTTCCTCCGCGTTTGGCATAACTCCATGTAGTCTTCGCGCGAAAATGTCATGGATCTCTGATTCCGATGCCGGACAATACGTTACATAATTTAATCCATGATCTGAAACACTGCATCCCATTGAAGCAAAGAAATCCATACGATTTTGCAATGCCGCCAACAATGTTTCATAATTATGAATATCTACTCCGCTTGCCGAACTTAACTTTTTCAAGTAATCAAGATAGTCCGATTTTTCCGGATTCATAGCCTTATCAGGTCTCCAGGCAGGCAATATCTTCACCTCAAAGCTATCATCTTCTGCCAGCTTTTTATGCCATTCCAAAGAATCTATCGGATCATCGGTGGTACACAGAAGCTTAACGTTTGACTGACGGATAATATTTCGGACTGTCATGGTATCCTGCGCTAGTTTTTCATTGCACAGATTCCAGACCATTTCTGCTGTTTCTCCATTCAAGCAACCCTCATATCCAAAATATCTTTGCAGCTCCAGGTGGCTCCAATGATATAATGGATTACCGATTGCCAATTCTAACATTTCAGCCCACTTTTGAAACTTTTCTCTGTCAGGAGCTCCTCCTGTTATATAGTACTCATCCACACCATTGGAACGCATCTGGCGCCATTTATAATGGTCACCACCAAGCCATACTTGTGTGATATTATCAAACCTTCTGTCTTCATATATCTCTCGGGGATTTATATGACAATGATAATCGATTATCGGCATTTTAGCCGCATACTCATGATATAAAAGCTGCGCAGTTCCCGTTGATAACAGGAAATCTTTATCCATAAACTTATTCATTTTTATCGCTCCGTTTGTTATAGCGGTTACTTAATTATAACACTTCTATTTATTTTAGTCAACGCTTAATCATATAAATACCCACCGTACTTCTTCCTCATTCAGGTTGTATCAAACAAAAATACTTATCAAAGAAAAAGTGGTCTGAAATCAAACGATTTCAGACCACTTAGAATCAATATGCGATTATTCCAGCTCTTTTTCGGGAACCTTCTTTTGCTTATTTATGCCCCAAATATTATTCCAAACGGCAATTTTGACCCTGTTATTCCACCCGTTATTCCATTTGTCAAAATTTTCGTTACAGAAAATGTTGCAAAATCGGTTGTGGAATAGTGTCGGGGGGGAGGTTACGGCTTGTTATAACAGGCGTGCGTTTATCTTCCGCTGATCTGACGTCGGCAATAGATGCGACTTCCGAGGAATGCCAGTAGTACTGCGGCAACAATGTAGAGCAAAGGAACGATTTGATATGAGGTAAAATACGTTCCAAACAGAAAAATCAACCGAAGGTCAAAAGTGTTCCACATAGCCAGAAAACAGGTTGGAAGATAATCCCATATCTGCCCCAATATGCGGTACTCTGCCGGTATTTGAATCAGCATTCCTGCAAGGATCATGCCGGTGGTAATGGACATTGCGGCAATACTGCTATGAAACAGTTCGGACAGAAACATGACAAATATGCTAATCAAAAACGCAGTGACCAGCAGACAGCCGTACGCAATCAGACAGGCTTGTCCTATAGTGAGATTGCCTGCGTAGTCGCTGTAAAAGATCTGTATCACCGTATCAAAACCCTCTGAACCATATACGCACAGACACAGTACCCAAGTCAGCACCGTCATAATCAGTGCACCAACACCCCCCACGGTGATTCCGGAGAGCAGCTTGACCCAATAGAGCCGTCTTTTTCCGTTTGCAGTACACAACACAAGCTGATCTGTTCGATGCGTGTGCTCATCAGGAAAGCTACTCGAAAGAGTGATGGACGCAAAGAGCAGCATCATGAAACCTACGATGAGAAAATTCTCTAAGATACATCGGTATGCCTCATGGAACTGATACACAATAGGGGTTGTAATGGTATCGGCCTGTCCTTGCCAATATGCAATCTCGGCTTCGGTCAAATGGTTGTTAATGGACGATTCTTCAACCCGCCCCATCATGGCGGCATATAATGTAGCTTCATCGGGAACCCACTGCACGATTGCCCTTTTGTCCATACCGGTCCATACTCGGATCAAATTAAAAATTTCGCTGTACGGACGGGCCAAGGTCTGGTATTCTTCCGTTAAAACATAATCAGTTTCGATCGGCAAATCCTTGTAAGCGGCAATGGTTTTCTCCAGCAGTGATTGGTCTATGGGTTTGCCGCTGAGTGCTTTGCGGTATGCTTGATCGATCAGATGTTGCTCGTAATTTGTACTTATGGGTACGCCATTTACAGAATAGGTTCCCAGTAAAGGAAATAGGACCCCAAAAGCAATGGCTGCCATGCAGACAAGAAGAGTGACCCAAAGCAGCTTCTTCTGCACCAGTTTTTTCAGCTCATAACCATACAGGATAAACATATTATTCATGGTTACCCTCCTCAAATTGCGCAAGATAGAAGCTCTCTAAATCGCCCATTTGTTCGTCCCATGCTCCGTTATAAATCAAATTCCCATCTTTCATCATAAGTACCTCATCGGCAATATGCTCTATGTCGGAAACGATATGGGTGGACAGAAGTACGATACTGTCTTTACCGAGTTGCTCAATAAGGTTTCGGAAACGCACGCGCTCTTTGGGATCAAGCCCTGCGGTGGGTTCGTCGAGGATCAGTAGTTTCGGGTTATTCAGCAATGCTTGCGCGATTCCCAGTCGCTGCTTCATGCCGCCCGAAAATGTTTTAATCTTTTTACGCCACACGTCTTGCAGGCCGACCAATTCCAGAAGCTCATTTGCTCGCCGTTTTGCCGACTGCTTAGGTAGTCCTTTCAATGCTGCCATATACAACAAAAAATCTATAGCAGTAAATTCCGGATAATAACCGAAATCCTGTGGCAGGTAGCCGAGTATTGCCCGATACCCTTCCTCGCGGACGTTCATACCGTCAAAAGTAATAGTACCGCTTGTGGGTTGCAGGATGCCACAAAGCATACGCATAAGGGTAGTTTTCCCGGCACCGTTCGTACCCAAAAGGACAAAAACTCCGTTATGCAAACGCAAACTGACATGATCTACTGCGATTTTGTTTTGAAATTGCTTTGTTAGTCTGTCAATGACAAGTTCCATGTATATTCCTCCGTTTGCTTTATTATTAAATATATCTCATGTGCCATTCCTGCGAACAGGAGAACTGATAGAATAAA
>JAZUBZ010000015.1:0-4536 GCA_045638805.1 Eubacteriales bacterium | reverse complement strand
CGTAGAGATCTATTTTGAGAATGCTGAAGCTGAAGTCAAAGAAGACGTGGAAGTATCTCCCGTTAACGACACCTCTCCCCTTTGGCAGAAGAATCCTTCCGAATGCACTGACGAGGAATACAAGGAATTCTACTCAAAGGTATTCCATGACTACAAGGAGCCTCTCTTCCACATTCACTTAAAGGCTGATTATCCCTTAAACTTCAAGGGTATCCTCTACTTCCCCAAGATCACAAGCGAATTTGAGAGTCTTGAGGGTCAGGTAAAGCTGTACTACAATCAGGTATTCGTTGCCGACAACATCAAGGAGGTCATACCCGAATATCTTCTTATGCTGAAGGGTGTACTTGACTGTCCCGAACTTCCTCTCAACGTTTCAAGAAGCTATCTGCAGAACAGCGGCTACGTTTCAAAAATTTCCGCTCATATCACAAAAAAGGTTGCTGACAAGCTGACCGGTATGTTTGCTTCCGACAGAGAGGCTTACGAAAAGCTTTGGCGTGATCTTAAGACCTTCGTTGAGTTCGGATGCATGAGAGACAAGAAGTTCTGTGACCGCGTAAAGGGTGCAGTTCTCTTTGAGAAGTGTTCCGGTGGATTTGTAACGCTTGAAGAATATCTTGAAGGCGCAAAGGAACGACACGAAAACAAGATCTATTACACCACCGACAAGACTGCTCAGTCAAAGTATATTGCTATGCTTGCCGCTGAAGGTATCGAAGTGGTACTGCTTGATAAGATCATTGACACACAGTATATCAACACAGTAGAGATGACAAACGAAGGTGTTAAGTTCTTCCGCGTTGACGCAGAGATCGCTGACGTTTTGAAGTCTGAGGGAGAGGTTTCCGAAATTCCCGCTGTTGCTGAGATATTTAAGAAGATTGCAGGTGAAAAGACTGAGATCAAATTTGAGAGATTCAAAGACACCTCAACGCCCGCGATACTCCACGTTTCCGAGGAATCACGCAGAATCGAGGACATGATGCGTCTTTACGCCATGAACGGTATGGACGGCATGAACTTCCCCATGGATAACAGTGCTACTCTTACCGTAAACACGGCATCCACACTTATAGACAAGCTTGCGGATAAATGCGAAAGTGATCCTGCTCTTGCAGAAAAAATTGCAAAGCAGATCTATTCACTTTGTCTGCTCAGCCAGAGAAAGCTCACTTCTGATGAGTTGCTTGCTCTGCTTGACGATTCATTTGGTCTGCTTGAGATGCTTTAAATCATGACAGAAAGAGACCATTCTGTTTTTGCAGAAAACAGGGATTACCTTAAAGACCTGAGTCACGTATATAGCACAATGAGTGACGGTGTGGCTTTCCAACTTGCAGAAGCTATTGACAGATCGGATATACCCGTTGATCCTTCTGGTGCTCTGCAATTGTTCTGCGAGGCTAACGATGGCTGTGATGATATTCCCTCGTTTGCAAGGGTTTGTAAATTTTTGACCATTTCATCTGAAAAGTATTCCGAAAGCAGCGATAGTACACTGAGATCTGTCGTATATTTCAGGACACCAGTTTCAGATAAAGCATATTCAATTTTCTCTAAAAAATTCAATTCGATAGGAGCCATGTACGCTACAGATTTCAAGACAGTATGCGAAGACGTATATTACGACAGAGCTGATGCGTGTATGCTTCCTCTTGAAAGCTCTGAGGATGGACTTATAATGTCATTTCGACATATGATGCTGAAATATGAACTGACTATCACATCAGCTGTTAGTATCGACGTCGGTGAAGATAAGTACCAGACAATGGCTCTTCTTACAAACGGTAATGTTGATTCGAATGGTAATATATGCGAAATGTGTCTTACCGGTGCTTCTGCCAAATTGCTCACAGAATATTCCGATTCATTACAACATTTCGATGCCACGCTTATCCGTGTAACTTCTGTCCCTGCCAAAACACGAGGCAGATATGATCACCATATATGTGTGTCGATTCCTCCTGAGAACGTTCAAAAGCTGAGATTTTTTACGGATGCCGTATCTCCGGCAAATGTTTTTCTCGGTCAGTATAAAATTAATAAATAATATAATTCAACATAGAAAGGACTCACCAACGATGAACTTCAAAGAAAACTACCAGAATTGGCTCGATTCTCCCGTTATAGACGAGTCATCCAAGGCTGAGCTTCGTGCCATTGCCGACGATCTCTCCGAGATCGAATTCCGTTTCTCATCCTATATGGAGTTTGGTACCGGCGGTCTCCGTGCTAAAATGGGTGCAGGCACTGCGATGATGAACCCTTATACTGTAGCCCACGCTACTGAGGGTGTTGCACGTCTTATTGACACTCTCGGTGACGGGGCTAAGGCACGCGGCGTTGTTATTGGACGTGACAGCAGAAACAACTCCGACGTTTTCGCACGCAGAAGCGCTGAAGTACTTTCCGCACACGGTATCAAGGTATATCTCTTCGACGGAATCCGTCCCACTCCCGAGCTTTCCTTCGCTGTACGCCACCTCGGTTGTATTGCAGGTATCAACATTACTGCATCCCACAATCCCAGCGCGTATAACGGCTACAAGCTGTACTGGGAAGACGGTTCACAGCCCACAAAGGAAAATGCTGATAAGGTTTCCGCGTTCATTGAAGAAGCAGACATTCTGACGGGTGTTCCCGCTCCTGCTGATGCAAAGGAAGAGCTTATCAACATCGTAGGTCCCGAGCTTGACGAGGAATTCCTTAAGAACGTTGCGGGAGAGACCGTTTATCCCGACGTTGTTGCAAAGGCTGCAGATGACCTTCGCATCGTTTACACTCCCCTTTTCGGCGCAGGCGCAAAGCATGCTCCTGAGATCATGCGCCGCATCGGTCTTAAGCATGTTTATACGGTAGATGAGCAAATGGCCCCCAACGGTGACTTCCCCGGTCTTGACAAGCCCAACCCCGAATATCCCGCTTCCTTTGCACTCGGTATCGAGCTTGCTGAAAAGGTAAAATCCGATCTTATCATCGCAACTGACCCCGATGCTGACCGCGTTGGCATCATGGCGAGAAACAAAGCAGGACAGTTTGAATGTATCACAGGAAATCAGATGGGTTCACTTCTTCTTGACTACATATTCACAGCTCTTAAGGAGCAGGATAAGCTCCCCGCTGATGCGTATGCAGTTAAGACCATCGTAACAAGCGAGATGGCAAGTGCTATCTGCCGTCACTTTGGCGTTGAGCTTCACAATGTTCTCACAGGCTTTAAGTTTATCGCAGAGGTTATCCGTACACATGAGGAAAAGGGGACCGGAACATTTCTTCTCGGTTACGAAGAAAGCTACGGCTATATGAAGGGTCTTTATGCCCGCGACAAGGACTCCATCGTTGCATGTATGCTTATCTGTGAAATGGCTGCTTACTACAGCCTCAAGGGTATGACTCTCATCGACGCAATGGATTCACTCTACGAAAAGTACGGTTACTACACCGAAGATTCTGCTGAAATCTATAAGGAAGGTCTTGAAGGCAAGGCGCAGATCGCGGCAATGATGAATTCTCTCCGCGAGAGTGTTCCCGCAGAGCTTGGCGGTGAAAAGGTAGTAAACTTCCGTGACTACCAGGCTGAGACCTCTCTTGATCTTACAACCGGTAAGGTAGAGCCCACAGGTCTTCCCAAATCCAACGTACTTTACTTCATGACAGAAGAAGGAAACGTAGTTGTGGCCCGTCCTTCCGGTACTGAACCTAAGATCAAGTTCTACATCCTCGCAAAGGGCACAAGCCGTGACGACTCCAAGGCAAATGCAGCTGCATGCAAGGCTTCTCTTGAGGTCTGCCTCGGTCTTAACCCCGGTGAACTGAGAAAGTAATATAAAGCTTACATAGCGCATAAATATCCCGCGAAATCGTATGGTTTCGCGGGATTGCTACTTTAATAACAGATGTATTTCAAAAACACAAATTTTGGCTAATAAAACAATATATTTGGCGAGACATTTTCATCAAAATTGTGATATAATTACATTAATTTATGATGGTTTTTCATCCATCAAATTATATGAACAAAAAATTTCAGAAAGGAATTAAAAATGAATGTAAAGAAAATCATTTCGGGTATTCTCTGTACTGCAATGGTAGTGTCCACCGCGCTTATCGGTGTGACGGTCAATGCAGCAGAGGAACTTCCCTTCACTGACGTGCCCGACACTTGGTACACTAAAGCAGTCGCTACCGTTTATAGTGAAGGCATCATGAAGGGTAAGACAGAAACAACCTTCGACCCCACAGCAAAGATCACCCGTGCGGAGGTTGTTACAGCTTTCTCACGTGTGGCTGTTACCAAGACCGCCGGAAAAGATGAAAATCTCCCCTTTGATGACACAGTTTCAGGTCAGTGGTACTCCGACTCCGTAGGCTGGGCGGCTGAAAACGGAATCGTAACGGGACGCGGTGACGGACGATTCTCTCCCGCTGACAACATCACAAGAGCTGAGCTTGCAAGCATACTTACAAAGTTTGTAAACTACATGGGGATCAACCTTCCCGATAACGCAAAGATCGATAAGTTTGCTGATGCAG
>JAZUBZ010000014.1:0-11515 GCA_045638805.1 Eubacteriales bacterium | reverse complement strand
TTGTGTTTATAGTAGGCGAAGTCCTGACCGGTCTTGAGAAGAGAGTAAGGACTTTAGAAGAACGGATAGGTAAGCTTGAGAATAAAGAATGAAATTCCATTTATAACAACAGACCGCTTCGCAGATATTCTGCGAGGCGGTCTGTCTCTCATTCAACTTTTTTACTTCATCTCATCTATTGTGAGGCTGTAGCTATCCAAAAACTCAGCCATAAAATACTTCAGAGAGGGAAGATCGTAGGACGCAAGCTTTTCTGCCGTCACCTTCTCAGCGCTGACAAAGTCGCGGTTTCCTGCGTTTATCTCTGCTAAACATTTTATGTATGCACCGAGAGTGTCTGCTGCTTTAAGGATCTTCTTTTCTTCCCCAGAAAGTCCGCTTTCCGTTACAAGAGGCTCGTATATCGGACGAAGAAACTCGGGAAGCTTAGAAATGAGCATTTCCGACGTTTCGTCTTCGATCTTGTGATAAGCGTCTCTTATTTCGTCATTGTGATATTTTACAGGTGTCGGCAAGTCTCCCGTGATGATCTCGGATGCATCGTGATAAAGTGCCGCAATCGCGATTTGCTCAGTGTTTACGCATCCGCCGAACTTCTCGTTTTCTATAACCGCCAAAGCGTGAGCAAGCACCGCTGTTGTGTAAAGATGCTCGCTGAGAGTTTCCGTTTCCGTGTTTCTCATAAGTCCCCAACGGCGAATGTATTTGGCTCTGTTTATGTATGCAAAAAAGTGGTGCATGATAACCTCTCAAAGATCTGTAATTTAAAATTCCGTACGTTCATTGTACACTATACGTGAGCAAAAATCAAGATGTATTATGTCTGCAACGATTTTTTTGCGTGTTACGTTATATTTTTTTCTCAAAATACTTGCACATCGGTTTTATGTGTGATATAATTTTCTGTGTTTTATTTAACAATTCACTTAGCCGAAAGGCAGATTGGAGTAAATTATGTCATATCTTCAGACAACACTTGAAAATGTACAGAAGAAGTTCGCTGACCAGCCCGAATTCGTTCAGGCTGTAACAGAGGTATTCACTTCTCTTGCTCCCGTTATCGAGAGAAACGAAGAGCTTTACAAGAGAGAGGCTATTCTTGAGCGTCTCGTTGAGCCCGACCGTCAGATCATGTTCCGCGTTCCGTGGATCGACGACGCAGGCAACATCCGTGTAAACACAGGTTACAGAGTTCAGTTCAACAACTCTATCGGTCCTTACAAGGGCGGTCTCAGACTTCACCCCTCCGTTAACCTCAGCGTTATCAAGTTCCTTGGATTTGAGCAGGTATTCAAGCACTCTCTTACAAGCCTTCCCATCGGCGGCGGTAAGGGTGGTTCCGACTTTGACCCCAAGGGCAAGAGCGACCGTGAGATCCAGCGCTTCTGCCAGAGCTTCATGACTGAGCTCTGCAAGTACATCGGCGCAGACACAGACGTTCCCGCAGGTGACATCGGTGTAGGTGCACGCGAAATCGGTTATTTCTACGGTCAGTACAAGAGAATCACAGGCCTCTACGAGGGCGTTCTCACCGGTAAGGGTCTCACCTACGGCGGTTCTCTCGTTCGTAAGGAAGCAACAGGTTACGGTCTCCTTTACATGGTAAAGGAATACCTCGCAAGCAAGGGTGACACACTTGAGGGTAAGACAGTTGCTATCTCCGGTGCAGGTAACGTTGCTATCTACGCTGCTGAAAAGGCTACACAGCTCGGCGGTAAGGTTGTAACTCTCAGCGACTCCACAGGTTGGATCTACGACGCTGAAGGTGTTGACCTTGCGGCTGTTAAGGAGATCAAGGAAGTTAATCGTGCAAGACTTTCCGAGTACACCAAGTACCGTCCTTCCGCTGAGTACCACGAGGGTCGCGGCGTATGGACTGTAAAGTGTGACGTTGCACTTCCTTGCGCAACTCAGAACGAGCTTCTTATCGACGACGCTAAGGCACTCGTTGCTAACGGCGCTAAGCTCGTAGCAGAGGGCGCTAACATGCCTACAACCATCGATGCAACCGAGTACCTCATGGAGAATGGCGTCACATTCATCCCCGGTAAGGCTGCAAATGCAGGTGGTGTTGCTACAAGTGCACTCGAGATGTCTCAGAACAGCGAGAGACTCAGCTGGAGCGCAGAAGAGGTTGACGAAAAGCTCAAGGGTATTATGGCTAAAATCTTCAAGAGCATCGACAGCGCATGCAAGGAGTACGGTATGCCCGGTAACTACGTTGCAGGTGCAAATATCGCAGGCTTCTCCAAGGTAGTTGAAGCAATGCTCGCTCACGGCGCTTGCTAAGTTTTGTAACTGAGAATCGGACTTCATTATTTGGAGTCCGATTTTTTTATTAAAAAGTGTGACCTTTATGTGCTGGATTTCGTCTTATATAGTGAAAGATGTTTTGAGAAAGGAGAGTTTTCATGGAAGACTTTAAAATCATTGAGCTGTATCTAAACCGTGATGAAATTGCCATTGAAGAAACTTCAAAAAAGTACGGTAATTATTGCTTTAGTATAGCAAACTCGATCCTTGAAAACAGGTCAGACAGCGAAGAGTGCGTCAATGACGTGTACATGAAGGTATGGCAATCTATCCCGCCTGCAAAGCCTGAATTTTTTGATGCTTTTATCGGTACAATAACGAGAAACCTTTCTCTTGATCGCTATCGTAAGTGTACTGCTGAAAAGCGGGGGAATGGGAATGTGGCGACGGCTCTTGATGAGTTTAGAGAAACTATCAGGTGTAGAGACGAAAGCGAAAGTATAGTCGAATCAGTGGTGCTTGGTAAACTATTGAATGAATTTCTCGACAGTATCAAACCTGAAGCTAAAACTGTTTTTGTTAGACGGTATTGGTTGTTTAATAAGGTGGAGAATATTGCAAAGGATTTGTGTATCAGTGAGAGTAAGGTGAAAATGCTTCTTTCAAGAACACGAAAAAAGTTAAGTAAATTTCTTGAAGCGGAGGGGTATCAATATGAAAGATAATTATATTTTTGATGTTTTAGATCTAATAGATGATAGACATATCTATCACAGTATAACAACTGTAAAAAAATCAAAGAGAGTTTCTCCGATTCCTAAAATTTCTATCATCGCTGCCTGCTTTGTACTTGTAGTAACCATGGCCTTCATGATCCCATATAGCAAAAATACTCCTCCAATTGATATTACGCCGCTTTCAAGTACAGATAATGATAGTTTTACTGAAAATATATCTGCTACAGAAGATTATGAGTCAAGCGAGACGATATTTACGGTGGCTGAGGAGTATGACACTTCTAATGAAGAAGATAGTACTGTTAGTGATGTTACATATCCCGATACCGACCAGACTGTTGATACATATACATACTATCCCGTTGATATCTATACTGCAGAACCGACAGAGGTATATACAGAAACACTTACAGAAATTACAGTAGTATTTGAGAGTGAAGATCCAAGTGAATTAATAACAGAGAGACCGACGGAGGCTACAACTGCAGAACCGATCAAAGAACCAACAGAGACATATACGGAAGAACCTACGGAGACATATACAGAAGAACCAACAGCGACTCACTCCCAAGAAACCACTGAAACAAGTAGTATAGAAACTACGAACGATCCTTATTTAGATGAACCGTTCCAAGGCTCTGGTCCGTTTTTTGAATCATTTTCGAGTGCTGAGGAGTTTGTAGAATGGGTAGAGTCCGTCGATCTCGATGGTGATACAACATATTGCTATTCTTGGAGATACGTTGTTAATATCCTTAGAAAGCAAGGTAGTATTTTAATACCCGAGAGTGTAGCGGGTGGTTATGAGCTTGATGAGATTACTATTGCTTCCAACGATAAGAGCATTGAATTACGATTTTCTTCAGATGCGAATGAAGGCGAAACATCAGTTAAGAATGAGTTGTTTTTTTACATGTCATTTTATCTAGGAGAACAGGCAGATGCTTATACTGTGAATTTGATTGAACTTGAAGAGAAAAGTAAAAAAGAGTATTTTGTGAATTTCGAGGATTTTATATATAAAGATACTATGGCTGAAATAAATGGCAGAAGTGTAAACGTTTATTACTCGAATTTCGGAAAAGCACAGTATTTAGAACAGTATTTTAATGGGAGAATCGTTCAAGTTTATACAAGAGCAGTTTTCAACTTAGAAGGTTACTCAGTACGTATTCAAATGAGAGGCGGTCTTGTAAACGAAAAGTGGGACAATGCGATTCTTGAGAATTTTAACTTTAAACAGTTTCAGATTCAATCAAACTGAAACCATGCTCGCTCACGGTGCTTGCTAAGTTCCATAATTAAATAAAGCGTAACGCCGCCGAGGTTTCCTCCGCGGCGGTTTCAGCTATTAAAGCTTTTCTCAGTATTCGTATTTGGAATCGTTACGGCTGTTCTTGTTTTCGTTCTTAGCCTTGTTCTGTTCGTTCTTGTTCTGGTTTTGATTCTGATTCTTGTTTTCGCTCTTGTTTTGGTTCTGGTTCTGGTTCTGATTCTTGTTTTGGTTCTGGTTGTTCTGGCTATTGTTCTGCTTGTTTTGATAGTTGTTCTGGTTGTTCATCTCAACGTTTCCTTTCGCCACATAGTGAATACTGATTTTTAACTGCCGTACGGTTTTTTCCGTACGGTTATATTATTTACGTGGACATGTGTCTCTATTCGCTCAGGAATAAATATTTTTTGTAACGAAAAGCATGTGTGCGGCTTCAGCGCGGGTCAGCGGTAAGGAAAGATCAGCTTCACTTTCAGAAACGCTCATGATTCCAAGCTTTGTCAAGGCAGAAACGTCCTTTCCCGCCCATGTGGCTGAAGGATCATCTCCCTCAGCTCCAAGAATTCTGTTTAGAATAACAGCCGCTTCTGCTCGCTTGATCGGTTCATTAGGCGCAAACATAAGTCCCGCTTCCGTTTCAATTCCTTTTATAACGCCAAGCTTGTATGCCGCTTTGACGTATCCGCTGTGTTCACCCTTGATTTCATCATTGTCGGTAAACACGGTTTGAACGTGGGACAGTTTAGGCGTACCAAGTGCCATCATAACAGCCGCAAGGTATTCGCCTCTTGTTATATTTTCGTCGGGATCAAAATATAGCTTGCCGTTTTCAGATATGCAGGTCATATATCCTTCTTCAACAGCACTCAAAGCCGCACTGTGCGCAAAATGTTCATCCATATCAGCAAATACGTCCGTCAAACTTCGTTCGATGACTTCAAATGAAACCTGACACACGTCGGAATAATTTCCCATTTCGTCGCGTACCCGATATGAAAAACTGTCCACTCCCGTAAATCCCTCGTAAGGAGTGTAAACGAAGTTTCCTGTTTTACTGTCCGTTATACTGACGATACCTCCCGCAGGGTAGGCTGATATCTCATACATTTGTATATCTCCGTCGACATCACTTGCCTGAAGTATACCGTGACACGATATATCACTCTGTGTTACAGCGGCAATTCCTCCGCCCTCGGTGACGGGTGCGCTTCCTGTATCATCCGTCATCTTAATTACACATTCCGTGACGTAGCTGGCGTCTGTCGTGAAGCTGAACGAGCACTCGGATGCATCGCGGGCGGCTGTGAACCTTAACAGATCAAGGTTCCCCCATGAGATCTTTTGTCCGAGACTCACTTTTGTCGCGCCAAGCATAAGCGTACCGTCTGCTTCATTCGGCAGAGAAGTGATCTTTATAAACGGCGCTTCAATTCCTGTGTGGTTTAGAAAATCTTCCTCGGTGAAACATACGGCAGAATTCATCTCCCCGGATTTTATCATAGTATGTGCCGCGGAGATATTATCAAGTGCGGGGGACAGCTTTGCACTTACCGTCGCACCTGCGGTAACTGTCATTAGTGCCGCAATAAGCATACAAAGCAAAATTATGAAAAAATGTTTGTTTTTCATGACAAATTCCTTTCTTTTTTCAGATTTCAATTAATTATTTACTCTGACGAAATGTGTTATACATCAAGTTGCTATGCAAAATAAAAAATGCGGAAGAAGATTCTTTGTGAATCACTCCGTTTACGACAAAAAATACAGCGAGGGTGCGATATAATATCAGTGTTAAATAAAGTCAGCGCGGGGGAATTGTGGAAACAGTATTATACGCAGACGTACTGCTTTTGATAGACTTCAGTATGGATGTGGTCGCTGTTTGGCTGACCGCTTGCATTTTACACGCAAAGATAACAGGCGGCAGAGTATCTGCAGCCGCACTTATCGGTGCCGCAGCTTCGACAATACTGACAGTCCTGTCGCCGGGCAGAGTAACAGTTACGCTGTCGGGGATAGCGGTCTCTTACTTAATGTGTAAGATAGTATTTGGTGTTCGCGGTGTAAAAGTCCTGAAGCACACGTGTGCCCTTTGGACAACTGGGCTTCTGCTTGGCGGGGTGATGTCTTATCTTACTGCGGGGAATATTATACATCCCCCCCGCGTACAAACGGATAACGTTGGAATACGGCTTCTGCCTATATCAGTTTTGCTGTGTGCAATACTGATATTTGTTGTCGGTAAATTAAGTTCAAAAAAGATGGTGACTGTAGAGCTCAGACTGCTTGAAAAAGAAATAAAGCTGACTGGTCTGGTGGATTCCGGAAACTTGCTTTGCGATCCTATAAGCGGTCATCCCGTGGTTCTTATAACAAAAAGTGCCGCGGAAATGCTCATGAATGAAGCAGATGCAGAAAACGTAATTGGGGGTAATACGGAAGGACTTGATAATAACCTGCGGCTCAGATTCCGTGCAGTGTTTGCGAAAGGTGTAACGGGCGAAAAGATGATCCCGTGTATCAGACCGGACGCGGTAAAGGTCGACTCAAGAGCCTGTAAAGCGGTGATCGGGATATCTGACAGTGAAGAGTTTACAGACGGTATCTTGTGTATCGTTCCTTCTTCTCTTGTGTAATTAATACTTGGAGGTACTTATGAACGTATCAAATAAGATCGCAGGACTAATTAAAAAGCTGTATATAGGAATGACTCATACTGATGAGAGCGAAATGATCTTTTACATAAACGGTGCGGAAACCTTACCGCCACCGCTTAGTACAGAAGAAGAGGCGGAAGCGATAGCAGAGATGTCAACGTCTGCGTACTATGCCGAAAAGCTGATAGAACATAACCTGCGTCTGGTAGTGTATATATCAAAGAAGTTTGATAACACCGGTGCTGGTATCGAAGACCTTATATCAATAGGTACGATAGGGCTAATTAAAGCGGTAAAAACCTACAACAGCGGCAGAAAAATCAAGCTGGCTACGTACGCCTCAAAATGTATAGAAAACGAAATACTTATGTATATAAGAAAAAATGCTTCACACAGAGGGGACGTTTCCATAGACGAGCCTCTTAATACAGACTGGGATGGCAACGAGCTTTTACTGTCAGACGTACTTGGTACAGAAGAAAATTCTGTAAGCGAGAATATAGAAAGAACCGAAGAAGAACGGATAGTCAGGGAAGCGGTGAAGGGGCTTTGCGACAGAGAAAGAGAAATTATTGAGCTTCGTTACGGACTTGGCGGCAGACGTGAGATGACACAAAAAGAGGTGGCTGATAAGCTTGGGATCTCGCAGTCATATATATCAAGACTTGAGAAAAAGATAATCGGCAGACTTAAGAAACAGATAGTAGCTAAGGTGTGAAAAAATGTTTTGATAGTGAAAAAAATTAAAGATTTTTTTGCAAAACCTATTGCAAAAGGGAAAGAATTGTGGTATAATCACGAATATGTGAGTTAAGTTTGAAAAACGAAGCTAATGCACAGTTTCCGTCGGCTTAATTCGAACCGCTTTATGCTGTATCCGCACCAAGACGCGGCATACACAAGGCATGATATCAAGTTTGAATGAGGTGAAAAAAATGAAGTCCGGAATCCATCCTAATTACGAAGAAGTAACCATTCGTAGCGCTTGCGGCGGATCTGTAAAGACTCGTTCCACAAAGGGAGATGCTAACGGCGAGATCCGTGTTGACATTTGTTCCAAGTGCCATCCTTTCTTTACCGGTAAGCAGAAGTTTGTTGACGTGGGCGGCCGTGTTGACAAGTTCAAGAAGCGTGTTCAGATGAGCGGAAAATAATTAGTTTATTGTTTTGTCCGTATGGTCGGGCAGGATATGTGAGTCTTATGATTTGCCTTCCTGTCCGACTTTTTCTCTTTTTTGCAGGTGAAATTTCCCACCGAAACTTGAAAGGATGTGTTTTTGTGAATGATAAGTTAAGACGCGGAATACTTTGTTCCGTATACCGTTCATCCGATGAAGCAGAGGCTAAGGTCAGCCTCGAAGAGCTCGAAAGACTTCTTGAAACAGCAGGCGGTACTGCAGTAGCAATAGTTACACAAATGAGAGAGGCACCCGACCACCGAACCGTTATAGGTAGCGGTAAGTGTGAGGAACTTTGTGAGCTTTGTAAAAACTTAGAGGCGGATCTCGTGGTATTTGACTGTGAGATGTCTCCGTCTCAGATCAAGGCGGTTGAAGACGAAATAGACGCAGACGTGCAGGTCATTGACCGCAGTATGCTTATTCTCGATATATTTGCAGCCCACGCAAGAAGTGCAGAGGGTACTCTTCAGGTTGAGCTTGCACAGCTTAAATATACAGCTCCCCGTCTTGTAGGACACGGACGTGAGATGTCCCGTCTCGGAGGTGCCGCATCAGGTTCCATCGGCTCCAGAGGACCCGGTGAAACAAAGCTTGAGATAGACAGACGAAGAATTCGCGCAAGAATCGTTGCCCTTGAGCGCGAGCTTGAGGACGTAAGCCGCGCAAGAGCCGTTATCAGACAGTCAAGAGAGCGAAGCGGACTTAAACGCTGTGCCATTGTTGGCTATACCAATGCGGGTAAATCCACTCTTCTTAACAGACTTACCGAAGCGGGAATACTTGCCGAGGATAAGCTGTTTGCAACTCTTGACACCACAACGAGAAAGTTTACACTCCCCGGCGGATCCGATATTCTGCTTACCGATACTGTCGGCTTTATCAGAAATCTGCCTCACCATCTTATCAAAGCATTCCGTTCAACTCTTGAAGAGGTAGTATACTCTGATCTTCTCATAATCATCATTGATGCGTCCGATCCTCAGTTTGCAAGCCACTTAAGCGTTACCGAAAGCCTTGTAGAGGAGCTTGGTGCATCGGATAAGCCCCGTATGTATGTGCTTAATAAATGCGACGCGGCTGATGACTTTGACGTAACCTCATATATGTCAACGCTTAACGATAACGTTGAATACGCGGCGATCTCCGCACTTACCGGAGAGGGAATAGATTCCTTTGTGGAAAAACTCGAAATGATGCTCAGCGCAGGCAAGCGCCGTGTTAAGTTTACGCTCCCTATGTCTGCCGGTGGAATCGTCAACGAGCTTTACACAAACGCAGAAAACGTTGAAGTAGACTACACAGCTAACGGCATCGAAGTCACCGCGACAGTTGACGAAAAGTTTTACGGTAAATACGGCAAGTATATAACCGAGGAGACTGTGTAAAAATGGCAGTAGAAAAGACAGGCAATAAAATAACGCTTTTCAAACGTGCAGAAGCCGAGATAATCGAGAAAAAATCTCGATTTATCGGTCACGTTATACCCGTAAAAACAGAGGCTGAAGCGCAGGAATTTATTGCCGAAATGAAGAATAAATACGCGGATGCAACACATAACGTATCTGCGTACTACATAAATGACGGTGCGATCGCCCGTTGCAGCGATGACGGTGAGCCTCAGGGAAGCTCAGGTTATCCGACGCTTAACGCACTCAAAACCTGCGGTGCTACCGATATGTGTGTAGTCGTTACACGTTATTTTGGTGGTACTCTTTTGGGTACGGCGGGACTTGCGAGAACTTACGCGGCGGCTGCCCGTGCGGCTATCGAAGAAGCGGGTTTTGCTGTTTGGGAAAAGTTCACCATTGTTATGATGGAAGTAGGGTATTCAGAGTATCAGAAGCTGACGGTAATGCTCCGTAACGAGGGTATCACTGAAGAAGACACTGATTTCGGTGAGAAAGTAACCGTAACGGTTGCCCTTGGTGAAGGGAAGCTTGATTGGCTGGTATCTTATGTGAGAGACTTGACGCAGGGTCGCGGAGAATGCGATATTATTTCCGAGGAGATGCGTCTAAGAAAGCTTTGAAAAAAGTAAAAAAAGTATTTTTTGCGTATATTATATGCGTATTCGGATGAATACGGTTTAAACGTATCAAATATGCAGTGCTTAGCATCGGGTAATGATGCTTAATGCCCGAACGATTGGAGGATTTTTATGATTGGTTCTTCAAAAACGTTAAGAGATATTTTTTACGAAAGAGAGGCAACAACGCTGTCTCCCCGCGCATTCCTGACGAAAAATACTAAAGGAAGAGAAGTTTTCTGTAAGCCTTGCAGTAACAGAACTGAGTTCCAGCGAGATCGCGACAGGATCATACATTCCAAATCCTTCCGCCGTCTCACTAATAAAACCCAGGTTTTTCTTTGCCCTGCCGGAGAGCATTACAGAACGCGGCTTACCCACACTCTCGAGGTGGCGCAGATAGCGCGTATCATCGCACGTGCGCTTCTTCTCAACGAAGACCTTTGTGAAGCTGGTGCTCTCGGACACGACCTTGGACACACTCCCTTCGGTCACGCAGGAGAGCGCGTTATGCAGAAATGCTTTTCCTCCGGGTTCACACATTATAAGCAGAGCCTTCGTGTAGTCGAAAAGCTTGAAAACGCAGGCAAAGGACTAAATCTTACCTGGGAAGTAAGAGATGCTATCGTCAATCATACGGGCGATAATACAGCGGCAACTCTCGAAGGTGCCGTTATGCGCTTTGCTGACAGAATAGCGTACATAAATCACGATATCGACGATGCTTGCCGAGCGGGAATTTTGTCACTTGACGATATTCCGAAAGACATCACGGCAGTTCTCGGCAACTCCCACGGAATGAGGATCAATACAATGGTAACCTCGGTTATCGTGGCAAGTACCGATTCTGATAAGATACGTATGACTCCCGAGGTTTTGGAGGCAACGAACGAGCTCCGCGATTTCCTCTTTAAAAACGTCTACTTCAACTCCGAAGCAAAAAAGGAAGAGGAAAAGGCAATGGTGCTTCTCGAAGCTCTTTTCGGGCACTTTGAAAAATTTCCCGAAAAGATGTCCGGAATATATAAAGAAAATCTGATGCATGAAAGTGTCGGCAGATGCGTATGTGACTTTTTGTCAAGCATGACTGACAGATACGCGATTAACCTCTATAAAGAAATATTCATACCGTCGGTATGGCATCCGCCGGGTGAGGTATAATAAATTATAAAGAAAGGCGGTACAGAATATGGCAATTCCTGCAAGCGTTATTGAAGATATTCGGTACCGCTGTGATATTGAAGACGTGATCTCATCATATATCACGCTGAAACGCGCGGGTACGAACCTTAAAGGACTTTGCCCGTTCCACAGTGAGAAAACACCGTCCTTCGTTGTGTATAAGGATACGCAAAGCTTTTACTGCTTCGGATGCGGTGCAGGCGGTG
>JAZUBZ010000013.1:0-2557 GCA_045638805.1 Eubacteriales bacterium | reverse complement strand
AGTTTCACTTACCCGTGCAATGGTAGTAACCGTTCTCTACAGAATGGAAGGCTCACCCAGAATTACGTTTAAGGGACTGTTCCTTGACGTTCCGGACCGTCAGTTTTACTCCGAGGCGGTAGAATGGGCAAAGGAAAATGGCATCGTCAATGCTACCGGATATAATGATTGGGGTGAAGAGTACTTCTCTCCCGACCGTGATATCACCCGTCAGGAGCTTGCAACCATGTTCGTCCGTTTCGCTGATTACAAATATATAGTAACCGAGACCGATGCAACTATTGACGGCTTTGACGACAAGGCAGAAGTTGCATCATGGGCGACTGATGCTATGCGTTGGGCAACTGACGTTGGTCTTATTCAGGGTACAGGCAACGGTAAAACACTTTCTCCCACCGGAAAGGCTACCCGTGAGCAGTTTGCGACCATTATGTTCCGCTTCTGCGAGAAGATCGAGTTTGAGTATCTCCACAATCTCTCCGAGCCTAAGCCTCTTAACAAGTACGTAGAGCCTAAGGCTGAGCTGATCGAAGATGCTGACATTTACGTTGCCGTTGATGGTAACGACACCACCGGCGACGGTAGCTTCAGCAAGCCTTATGCAACATTTGCAAAGGCTCGCGACGTTGTAAGAGAGCTTCTTAAGACAGCTGAGGACGAGATCGTCGTAGCATTCAAGGCAGGTAACTACGGTAAGCTTGATAACCTTACTTTCTCCGCTGAGGACGGCGGCAGTGAAAAGGTTCCCGTAACGTACTGTGCTTACGGTGATGGTCCCGTTCAGTTCCAGAACGGTGTAGTTATCAAGGCAGAAGACTTCAAGCCTCTTGACGAAGCTGAGAAGTCTATGTTCAAGAAAGAGGCTGTGCCTTATATCTACAAGGCAGACCTCAAGGGACAGGTGGACAAGTTCGACTTCAGCACACGTCTCTTTACCGAAACAGGTCTTGCTACAGAAGCAAGAGAACCTGAAAACAGTTACTATTCCAACGTAACAACAACACATGACCCTCTGGCAAGTATCCAGCTTCAGAATTATCTTCCCGGTATAGTTGAGAAGTTCAGTACTTGGGAAGGCGTTAAGGTAACAGGCTTCCTCCGCAGAGGTTGGCTCGTTGATACGTTCCCCGTGCTTTCTTATGATGCGGAGAATGCTATCCTTACCTTTGATTTCGAGAACGCTCCCTTTGAAAACGGTTATCCTCTCAATGACGACTACTGTCTCATGTTCGAGGGCAGAACCGATGACCTTATCTTCTTCAGTAACCTTCCCGAATTTCTTACCACCGACAACGAGTACTGGTTCGACAACAAGACCTCCACTCTTTACGTTTACGATGCAAAGGGTGACTATGCTATCGACGGCGGTTCAGGTACGTTCATCACCGTTGAAGAGGGTGCTGAGTACATCAGCCTTGTAGGCATGGAATTTAACGCAACCGCTGATACAGCAATCGTGGTAAAGGCTGACCACTTTACAATTGACCGTTGTAAGATCGGTAACGTAGGCGGACGTGCGGCTATACGCGGTGACTATATTACAAACTTCACTGCGAAGAACAACGAGCTTTACAACGTCGTAGATACCGGCATCTACCTTGACGTATATGAGAATAACAAGACTGTACGTGAACTCGTTCCCTCTAATACCGTTATCGTAAATAACTATTTCCACGACTTCACACTTCCTCAGTATTTCTCAAGCGGAATTGAGATCTCCAGAGACGTAGGTGGTCGTATTGCAAACAACTACTTCTATCAGGGTGGTCACGGCGGTATCCGTTATAACGAGTGTATCGATCTTATCATCGAATACAATGTATTTGACCAGATCATGACCAAGACTCAGGACTTCGGTGCTGTATACACTTGGAATAGCGTAACCTACAGAGATAACCACATCAGATACAATATCTTCAAGTACTGCCATGTTATCGCCATCTACCTTGATGATAATACATGCGGACAGCACGTTTACGGTAACGTCTTCTACGAGTCCGCAAGCGTAGTACAGAACGGCGGACGCGAGAATTTCATTCACGACAACGTACTGATCGGCAACGATGTAACGTCCAATCCCGGAAGATATAGCTATATCGCAGACGGAGAACCCGAGAAGTTTGCCAAGGGTGATGCATTCTACGACAGATTCATGGGTGAAAAGCCTAAGGAAGGCGACAAGATGTATGCTACCTGGTACGAGAGATGGCCTGAGCTGTACAACTACAACATAGATCCCGCAAAGGTTGGCGAAAAGGAATGTCTCTTTACGACCTATACAAATCTTAAGGATAATGTAGCGTTCGGTTCAAAGGTACATGAATCAGAAATGATCCAGAAGTTCGGTGACGATATCAACAACAGAAACTATTCCGTTGATGAAAATCCCTTCTTCGTAAATCCCGCAGCAGGTGACTATTCTGTTATCCCCGGTTCGGGTCTTGCAGATAACCACTTCGCAAAAATCGGAAGAGTTTATTACGAATAAGCATAACTGAATAATATAACAACACCGCCTGTCTTTCGACAGGCGGTGTTGTTATATAAACTGTGCTGT
>JAZUBZ010000012.1:0-7665 GCA_045638805.1 Eubacteriales bacterium | reverse complement strand
GGTATCAACACGGGGGACGGGGGTGGTGCCTTGATTTTCCTTAACATTCCAATCTCCATCGTTCTTGGGATACTCATCGGTGTACTCGTCGGATTTGCCGCCGCGTATCTGTTTGAACTGTTTCATAATAAAGGGTGGACTATCAGAAACACGCTTAAAACCGTCATTTTACTTGGAATATCGTTCCTGCTGCTTGCTATTGAAACATGGCTTGACGGCATTGTTGCCGTATCGGGACTTCTTGCTATTATGAGCATGGCAATGATCTATGCGATGCGGACAAAGGCGGATGTTGTGAATCGGTTGAAGGATAAGTACGGAAAGCTATGGCTTGCCGCAGAGGTGCTTTTATTCGTACTCGTGGGAAGTGCGGTGGATATTCGATACACATTGTCTGCAGGACTTGGTGCGGTAGTGATGATCTTTGTCGGACTTGCATTCCGCTCGTTCGGTGTGTTCATTTCTCTGCTCGGCACAAAGCTCAACAAAAAAGAACGGCTCTACACCGTCTTTGCTTATCTTCCCAAGGCAACTGTGCAAGCAGCAATCGGAGCGGTTCCGTTTTCTATGGGGTTGCAGTGCGGTAATATCATTCTGTCGGTTGCCGTTCTCGCCATTCTCATCACAGCACCTCTCGGAGCTGTATTGATGGATTCGGCGAAGAATCAATTACTTCAATAATTAAAACCGCCAATGGGGTTTCATACAATCCCCCATTGGCGGTTTTTGTTTCATCAGTTATTCATTAATATGCCTCTGTCGCATACTCACAAAGAAATTCCTTCATAACGGGATAAAGTGCATCTGCCCACTTGCGGCATCCCTCATGGTTCGGGTGACCGTCATATTTCGCCATATGGGGATGGTTATCATCCACGTACAGTACGGAGATATTATCAAATAATGCGTCCACTTCACTCGCAAGTTCATTTTTGATATATGTATTGATACTGTGCCACTTTTGAATGTTCTCGCCCACATAATCAAAAGGAGGAACAGTTTGCAGAAGAACCTTAACACCCTCGCTTTTAAAGCGTCGAACGATTGTTGCAATATCGGATTTTATGGTATTTTCATCCTTGCCTTGAATAATATCGTTCACGCCAAAGCAAACTACAACAGCGTCGTTGTGACGTGCCTTATAGAACCATGCACCGCCTGCGGCTACGTCTTCCGCACGTCCGTACCCAAGTCCAAGATTTCGGAAAGCAAATCTTTCACCGAATTGCTCAGCAATAATTGCGTTCCAGTGAGCATAAGCATCAGGCTCGGTACCGCATCCGCACGTTATAGAGTCTCCAATAAAGCCGACTCTTGCAACCACTTCCCTTTCTACACCTATCATACCGGGTGCGGGTACGCATCTTGCAACACGCCATTCGCCTGCTGTCAACATATACACGGGTGCGAGAAACTCATCGTAGCACGGAATCTGTCCACCCTCGAAGGTCATCTCAACACAAACGTATTCTCCCTTTTCAGCTTCAAGCTTCATCGGGTCCGTTGAAAAAAATTCCCCCGGCGCTACAACCTTGGACAAGCTGCCGTTGAACGTCACCGATATCATTTCACCTATCTTATCTTCGATAAGCGGAATGTGATGCTCCTCGTTTATAAACTTACCGTCAAAGCATCCTCTTTTACATACGCCCACCTTTAACGAATGGATCGTCCACTGATCGTACACTCGATTTTTGTATCCTTCCGCCCCGTCGGCAAAGGTACTGTCGTTGATATTAGAGAAAAGCAGAGAATAATCAAATGAACCGCCCACAGCTACACGATAAAAAATTCGAGTAGTAACACATCCCATTGAGCTAAAGTCACGGGGATGCTGATTACCGGATGCCGCTATTGTATTTGATACGTATTTGTCGAAGTATTCCATAACCGTTCACCTTGATAATGTATAAATTTTGAATCTTGATTTATTAAAATCGTTATTCACCTTCATTATAGCATACCGCTATGGCTTTTTCAAGACTGCACATTCGATACTTCTCTTTTCTCGTGCGTAGTTTACTTTCTATGTTAATTTAAAAAAGAATAGTTATTGATACCTGCATAAATTTATGAGATAATAATCTTACTGTACATACATACAAAAAGGAGCATCACTATGTCAATACTTGAAAGCAGTAATCGTTTCATAGTATTCCGGTTACTGTTTAAAACTGCGGTTTATCTGTGAATTATTGCAGAAAGATATACAAGAGGCTGACCGTAATCGATCAGCCTCCTGTTCGTTTATTTTAATTCGTTGTATTCTTCATTAATATCTGCAGAGAACTGCTGCAAGCTCTGCTCTTGTGAGTACATCAGCGGGTGCAAGGATCGCTCCTGCCGCAGAAGACTTGCCCGTGATGATACCTTTCTCTGCGCACCACGCGAATGCGTCACGACTCCAATCGGCAAGCTTACCTACATCAGGGAAAGAAGATATATCTGCTTTTCCCGATGTATCAACACCTGTAGCAGTAGCAAATCGGTAGATTATCGCCGCGACCTCCGCTCTTGTCACAGCACGGTCGGGTGCAAAATAGTTACCGCCGACGCCTGTAGTGATAGCATTTTCAGCCGCCCATGTGATCGCATCGGTGTACCACTGACCGTCAGCTACGTCACCAAAGATGTTTTCGTTCTTTGGCGCGGGGCTTCCTGCAAGCCTCCAAAGGGTCGTCACTACCTGTGCACGGGATACCTGCATATTAGGGCTGAATGCACCGCTTCCCGTACCATTCATAAGACCCATATCAAAGCATTCTTTTACGTAAGGGAAGGACCAATGATCCGCAGAAACATCGGAAAAGGGAGAATACGCGACAAAATTACTATAATATTTAACCTCGCCTGTTGCAGGATCTTTAACTTCGAATGAAAAAATACAACTGTCATCCATTTCGATATATCGGGTAATAGTACAGTTTTCATACTCAGCAGAGATCGGAACACCTTTATATGCCAGATAATCTACAACATTCGGAAAGAGAGTAGGACCATCCGGCATCTTTATCTCGCTGCATAATACAACGTTATTTCTATAGGCAGTAGCGATTATATTGGGCGAATATTCCTCAACAGCTACACCGTCGGAATTATATCTTGTGGTTATGCCGGTGTTTCTGTCAACGTACATATATGATCCGTTACCCTTGTCGTATGATAAATTACCAATTGGTGTTTTTACCACGATATTGCAGTTCGGATCAAGCAATACCTCATAAGTTATGGGATAACCGATATCATTGTATTCGTCACTTTCATATGCAATTAATATATGATCGTTGACGATACTGAATGTGGATACTTCATCATAGAGAATATCGCCGGTCATAACGTTAATCACGCGATAATCATACTTATAACCGTTGTCGGTTGGAATAGTTAATGTTTCGACGGCTATCTTTCCGTTAAAGTAAGATAAATTATTGGTACTTGCATAAACATAACGTCCGTTTGAATCATAGACATTATAGGCGTAGTAATTGCCTTCACTGTTTTCAAGATAGCCTACAAAATAGCCGTTATCTAAAGCTTTTATATAGGGATACTCCATGTCAAGAAGCTTTTTACCGTCTAATTTACACAGCATATAATGATAATCGTTGTCATGGTAGGTTCTGACCAGCATACACTCTCTTTTGTAAATGGCTGTTATCTCAAAAACGCCTGTCAGCGAGCAGGGGAGGACTACCTTGGTACTGCCTTGTAATGTAAATAACGTTGTTTTCTGGGCATCGAGATCTGTTTCTGTAAAAATATCGTTACCGTGATAATTAACTATCTTGTTTCCATGCTCGGTATATACAATGTCTCCGTATTCGTTAAGAATATCATAATACTCGTATTCACCGATAGTGTCTTTTGTTGCTGTGAAATATGGGGTGCCTGTGTAATTTGTGATACCACCGAACCCACCGGATGAGGTACGGAATTCAATAGTTGAATACATATTTTTATGCTTCAGCACAGCCTTGCCGTTTGAAACCTCATAGAAATCATGAAGAGTGTAGGTTCCTCCCAGATCGTTCTTATAGGACCGTTCAACTACGATACAGTGATCGGTTGCAAGTCTCAACTGACTATCGTATTTGAAATCTACGCCTTCTACAACAGTACCATTGGCGTCGTATATTACACCGTCAATAGCAACGAACTTTTTGTTCATATTCGTAATATCTTTACTTCCTTCCACCACTCTTGTAACGTACGGAATCACGTCGTTACCTGAAGCAAATGCTGTGGGAATCACTGTCAGTATCATACTTAAAGCGAAAAAAACTGACAAAATATTAAATAGTGTTTTTCTCATAACCGTTTTTTGCCTCCGTAAGATCAATTGAATTGTTGAAGTTACACAAAAAATGCTTATTTGTAACATCAATAATATTCTATCATACAATACATCAGTAGTCAATACGATTTGATCAAAATTCATAATAATATTGATTAAAGTGAATTAACCACAAGTATTCGAGTTATCTGTCAATGAAACGATCTCATTGACACCTCCGCAAATAAATGCTATAATATTCTCAACAGTACAACAACAATAAGGAGCATCACTATGGCAATACTTGAAAGCAGCAATCCGAGGCTGAACGAAGCGTTCACCTGGGCGGAAAATATGGCGAGGTCCTACGTTGTCACGGGAAAGCGCGGTCCTATCAATGACGGACGAAACGGTGACGGAGAATACATACCCTCATACTGGGCAGGATACCGTACCCGTACCGCTTTCTATATACGAGACTACGTACATCAAGCTATGGGCGCATATTTCCTCGGACTTCACGAGGAAAACTACCGTATGCTTGAGGCATTCGCTAAGTCGGCAACCGACGCACGCGGCCTTTACGCGGTATGGGCACTCAACTTTGACGGAAGTCCTTATGACATCGACTACAAGAGTGACGATAACTTTATCAGAGAGATCCCCGCACAGTTCGAGCTTGTAGAGATTGCTTACAGACTCTACTGCCGTACAGGTGATGAGAGATATCTGTCCGATAATATCTTTGGATTCTGTTACCGTACCATGACAGATTTTGTCACTGCCCGCGACACTAACGGAAACGGTGTACCCGAGGGAATCGGCGCTGACATCTTCGGTGAGCTCTGTACATACAACGAAGGCCCACATTACTCTCCAATGGAATCCGGTGACGAGATCGCTTGTCAGTACCGCGCAATGCAGGCGCTTGCAGGTCTTATGCGTGCAAGAGGAGATGTTGACGGTGCAGAAGAATGGGAAAAGAAGGCTACAGATCTCCGCCGCTATTTTAACGAGGAATGGAGCATTATGCCCGGAGACGAGGACGGTGCTTACGTAAGTGCGCTTTTAACCGACGGAGTCACCCGTACAAATGATTTCGGTCTTGAGACAAGCTGGTTTATGCCGCTGAAGGGTCTTCCCTATCCCGGGGAGCGTCTCGAGCGATTCCTCGACCTTATCACAGAAAAGCTTGGCTACGGAATCGGATTCCCCACTGCAGCTGTAAACATTGAAGCATATACCTACCTTCCCGAGGTATATTTCCGCTATGACCGCGTAGAGGACGGATGGAAATGGATGAAATATCTTGAGGACATGCGCGACGTCCACCACGTGGGTCCGAGTCAGGGCAACAACGGCTACTATCCCGAGGTGTCCTTCACAATGATTGCACACATTGCAGAAAGCCTTATGGGTATCGTACAGAACGCTCCCGAAGGCACTGTGGCTACGTTCTCACGTCTTACCGATGAGGTGGAAAGGCTGTCCCTCAGCGAGCAGGAGCTTGTTGGATGTACTGTTTCAGTAAAGCATAACGGCAGAATCAAAACGGAATTCGAAAACCTGTGTGGCGATACAGTGCTCTGGCAGGCTGAATTCGCAGGAAAGCATGAGAGTATAACGGTCAACGGGGAAAAAATGCCCGCCGAAAGCTTCACAAGAAGCGGTGTTGACATAAGCCGTGTGACAATCAGCGTTCCCGCAGGAACGCGTGTATGTGCGGAGATTTGATAGTATAGTATCAATATTATTTCAGAATATAAACGTCAGGTGTTATTATATGAAACATTATATTCCGTACATTGTCGCAGTTGTTTTCGAAATTATACTTGGTCTGATCTACTGCTTTTTACCGTATGACAAAGTTCCTGCCTTGATATACTTCTTCTCCGTTTTTGTTCCGTTTTTCATTCTTTACTTATCTTTACATGAGAAGAATAGTACGAAAAAGGTTATCAAAATACTTATCATATCAGTTATCTTTTCTGCAGTGTCTATCGCTGTATTCACGAGAACAAACCAAATCTGCGGTAAATTTATTGCTGAATATAATGTAACTGTAGAATCAATAAACGGGAGAGGCAGCGGTTCTGCGTCATTCACGAAAACTGACGGGTCTTACGGGAAAGTAGACCTAATGGATGAGAGAGTTATGATATTCGATGAAAAGAAATCTGTTGACATTGGCGACGTTATTACAATTCGTGAATATAGGGGGCTTTTCGGAAAAACATATTACATTTTTGTTGAAGAGGTAAAGCCTTAATTGTCCGATGAAATCTGTAATATAAAATTCACCATGAATATCAACAATCACAAAAACGGGTGTTACGCAGGTCACGTAACACCCGTTTTTTATTCATTTCTACCCTGCCCTTTGTCGGGTTTACTTTTCGGTACGTAATGTATCTCGTTTACCGAATATACCGTAACGAAGGCATTAGGATCGTTCTTTCTAATATAATCCATAAGATGGCGGAATTCATTTTTATCAACAATAGTAATAATCTCACGTTTAGTGGTATTATCATACGCACCTATGATTTCGTTGATTGTCGCACCGCTGTGAAGCTCATGGAGAATATAATTGGAAATCTCATCAAGTTTCGGTGATATTATGCATACACGGCGTTTGATATCGAGGCCGAATATAAAATGGTCCACTACGATACCGCTGAAATACGTTGCAAGCACGCTGAGAACGACCGTTTTTGTGTCATAGCAGAACACCGTGGAAAGAGCTACGACGATACCAGCAACAGACATGGATTTTCCTATCTCCATACGAAGATATTTATTCATGATCTTTGCCACGATATCAAGTCCGCCTGAGGAGGCGTTACGTGAAAACAGTATCGCCATACCCATGCTTACGATGATGATGTAGCAAAGAACGTCTATCACGGGATCATCCGTAAATGAAGTAAACGTGGGAAAGACAAACTCAAACACACCAAGCATTACTGGGATCATCACCGCGGTATATACAGTCTTTGCGCCAAAGCCCGGACCGATAAGGATAAATCCCAAAATAAGTAACGCAACGTTTATTATAAGAGATATTACGGATATCGGAAGCGGAATAAAATTTGCAAGGACCATGGCAAGAGCTGATCCGCTTCCAACCGCTATCTTACTCGGAAGCATGAAAAAATATATGGATGCGGCTACTATGACCGTAGCCAAGGTTATTACGGTAAAATCCTTAAGCGTGCGCTTTATCATATATGCACCTTACCTTTACGATATTTTGGGGCAAACGTATAAGAAAATTATACTATAATAAAACGTGTGTGTCAATACGGTTGATAATTGAAAATGATACTGTTTTATGGTACCTTTTTCAATTTTGTTATACTTATTTATCTACAAGACCCATCTCATGCGCC
>JAZUBZ010000011.1:0-33804 GCA_045638805.1 Eubacteriales bacterium | reverse complement strand
GTCGTAATAAACGTTATCGTTGTGGATTAGGATTCCGCAGTGTGAGCAGGTGGCGTAATTGTTAGCATAACAGTCACGGCATAATGTGGTGTAATCGTCGTGTCTTGCATGTGACGTCCATATCCGCTCCATACAGCAGTCACAAATGGTGGTCTCTTCATCGAGACAGTGCTCACACAATATCTTGTCATCAAAAAGAGTTGCTTGAGCCTCCGTAAGTCTTTCTCCGCATACAGAGCATTCTAAGTAGTTCATATTTTACCTCCGAAATATATTTAATTTGGTTTATACCGCAGAGATAATATATAAACGAAAAGATACGCTATGCGTAAACCGAACGATACCGAGAGGGGCTACAGAACACTACAATAAACCAAAAAATTCACGGAGGTTTTGAGATATGTACGAGACGATACCTGAGATAATGACGTTCAAGGAGTGTCAACTGCTCCTTAGAGTCGGTAAGAACACGCTACTTCGTATGCTCCACACGGGCGAGCTCGACGGGTTCAGGATAGGTAACAGATGGAGAGTGACCAAGGAAAGTGTGGTTGAGTTTTTGAGGTATAGGTAGAAAAAATAAGGATATCTGGAGATTAGTTCTTCAGATATCCTTATGATTCTTAAAATTTTCTGTTGACTACCCAAGAATGCGGTTTGGTTCGTCCGTCAGCTGTTTTACCCTTACGGGGACAAACTCCGGGACTAGGCCTTCCTAAGTTTTGTTTCATTGTTTTTTTAGCTCCACAATATGAACATACATATTCAACAGTCATAATCTTTTTAGTTATCATAATGATACCTCCTATACGCCAATAATCTTATTTGATAGACAAGTTGCTTAGAAAATTCTTTTGCACATCTTCTAACAAACTTTACATAAGTTTTCTCAACTTTTTTCTTTGTTCGAGAATTGCAATCTTCTAAAGCTAAATTCACTTGTTTATTAACTTCAGTAATTTGATCATAATATACCTCAATCATGCCACTCAGTGCCTTAATATCGCGCTTGTTGTTTGTTTCATCAATTATGTTTATTATGATCTCCCATAATTCTGATACATCATCGAAAAACTCAAAAGAGTATTGTTCGGACAAATTAGTTTTTCCACTCATCAAATCCATAATAAATGCAAATTGCAGTAATTGAAATTTGCAAGTCTTTGACCCAAACCTTACCTTTTTTAATGTTTCAATTAATGAGTTAAAGTAAATCAGTATTTCAACTATATATTCTATACTACCGATCATAATACTATCTTCAGATAGGTCATCACCATAGGTTTGATATTGATCAACCAAATAGTTTGAGTACTTTGCCATTGAATCAGCGAAAACACAATATGTACTTAATGCAACTGCTTCCTCGGGTTCATAATCGTCCAATCCCAGTAAAATGTTTTGAGCCTCTTCCTTAGTTAAAACCTGTGGGAATTCAACAGTATCCTCCATCATCATTGTGTCTAACACATCTTTTGTAAATTCAATCCCTTTTTTTGTAGTATCTACGATTGATGTAATCTTATCTAAAGTATTACGAATTTTCCCATAGTCAATCATCGTTGTCACCTTCTTTTCTTATAGTTTGTTTACTTTGTATTTATTATCTGCCGGATCCTTCTGTCTGAAAGACCAAACTTCTGCGACAATTCTCTAACGTTACGGCCGTTGTAATTTTGCCTTATATAATTATACATGTACTCTTTATTATAGAGTTTCTGGGGAAACAATATCTGCTGACCCTTGAAATGGTTGTGCAAAGCTATAGCAACATCCACTCCGGCAATACCGGCAATTTCAGCATAAATATCCGCAAAGTCTTTTGCTTCCATGATAGTAATGCACCTCCATTTATTCTGCTTTTATTTTAACATTTTTCACCGAAATTACCATTCGAAATTTTCAATGGTAATTTCCGTCACGGCGTTATAATCTCTCAAAAATTTAATTGGCGCAAGATTACAAAACTGTAATCTTGCGCCGATTATATTAGCTGCGGAGATTCACCTATCCCCTTTCCACCGTCTCTGTTACCGTATATTCCGGAAATATGTTCAAATGAACTTCGATCTTATCGGGGTATACCACGACCCTGTTTACATACTGGTCTATAATCTGTCTTCTGACCGAGAGGGTTCCTTCTTTCAGTTTCTGTTTGGCTTTTAAGAAGAGCTCAGTGATCTGTTCTTCCGAATAAGTCAAACAAGCCATAGAAGATTCAGCTTCCGAAAGGGAGAATTTCAATGCTTCTTGCTGTTCTTCAAGTTCGCGAAGTTTCTTCTTCAGTGAAGCAGATCCCGTTTCTATCATCAAATCAACCGCGTTTGAGATCTTACGCTCTACGTCACGAAGTTCTTTGTAGAGTCTGCTTACACGTTCCTTCGCTCCGCTATTCTTCTCCGATATGTAGGCATTATACTTGTCGATCAAGGTCGGTATAACTTCGGGATTGAACAATACGTTTGAAAGACGCTCCAAAACGATGTTTTCGAGTTTATCCCTGTTGATCTCAGGATTACGACAGGTCTTATTGCGCTCGTTTCTGCGTGTACACTTATAGGATACGTACAAAGGATGGTCCGAGCGCGGCTTGCGTGAATTTCCTGCAAAAGGACTTCCGCATTCCGAACAGTAGATTTTTCCGCTGAGCAAATATTCCTGCTTAGCGGAAAACTTCGCCGCTTTGTGCCGTCTCTCCTTCATCTTATCCTGGACTTTGTTGAAGTCCTCCTCAGAGATGATAGGCGGAATCGCCCCGGGGATCTTAATCACGTAATCCGGGTCATATTCCCCACCGAAACGTTGATATTTTCCCGTAGGATTTTTAGATACGTCCCTCACGTAAGTATAGACGCCGATGTATTTCTCGTTCCGCAGAAGAGCATAAAGGGAGTTTTTCGCAAACGGTAGTCCTCTCCTTGTACGGTATCCTTTGGAATTCAGGGTGTTTATAATATCCCCGTACCCATAACCTTCTAGATACATACGAAAGAGCAGCCTTACTGCCTCTGCTTCATGCTCATTGATGACAAGGCGCTGAGTTTCGTGATCCACCATATAACCGAGGGGAGGGACGCCACCTGTAAATTTAGCGGCAAGTGCATTCTCCTGTAGTCCTTTACGTATCTCACGTGCTAGGTTCAAGCTATAATACTCGCCGAGACCCTCCAGAACAGATTCAAGGATAACACTTTCGGGGTCATCCGTCAGGTTTTCAAGGACACTGATCAGCTTAACCCTTGAACGTTTGAGTATATTTTTGTAAAAAGCCGAATCGTAACGGTTTCTCGCAAAACGATCCAATTTGTGGACGATAACAGCGTCGAATTTTTGTTCTTCGGAGTCTTTTATCATCCGCAAAAACTCCGGACGTTTATCAGCTGACGTGCCGCTGATCGCCCTGTCTATGTAGGTGGAGACTAGGGCGAAGTCGTGAGAATTACAGTAGTCCCGAATCGCTCTCAGCTGGGCTTCGATGGATTCTTCACGTTGCATATCTGAGGAATATCTGCAGTAAGCCACAGCTGTTTTCACCCCGGTCACCTCCTTCCTGAATGGTGTGTATAAAGCTTATGCGGCTTCAGTTACTGTGGTTGTCTCTGCTTCTTCCGACGGATCTCCAACAGCCTCGAGCATTTTGCAGAGGCTGAGGAAATAATCTTCAAGGGATATCGTTTTTCCCGAGGATAAAATGTTGATACTTCGTTCGTTTCTCATGATGTTATTCCTCCTCAAAGTAATCTCGTTTTTTGATACCTAACAACATTGTTTTGGGGTTTCCTGAAGACATAGGACGTCCCCTTTTGCTACTTACTCCCGGTTGAGCCAAAAACCAACTTTTTACCACCGCCGAGCTTTCTTTCTTGATATCAATCGTTTTACAAAAATCCGAGTACATTTCGTATAACTCGGTTGTAAGGATGTAATCATTCTCGTCCTGAGTTATCTCCAGAGCCGAATTGCAAAATCCTTCTATAGAATCATAGCAAGGCGGGCCATATCTCCACTCATTTTTCATTTCTTCTGCTATATCACAAGGAGTTAGTTTGTAATCGCGCAAAATGAGATCAGGCATTCTCTGCATACAATAAGAGACGATGTGATCACGCTCGTCAAATAAATCTTGAATGAGATTAAGGTTTTTGTCATTGGGTTGGATCGAATGACAAAAGGGAATAATCTCAAGTCTTTGCCAAAAGGCATCGTTGTTGTCTGCAGGGTTCACCTCAATACTATGATTCGTTCCAAGGAGTATTCTGAGGTTCAAAACTGAGAATTGTTTGTCCTTAAACTTGTCTTGATGCATAATATAATCAGAACCCGAGATATTCTTCAGTGTACTTACTACGTCTGTAGGAAGCTTACCGGCAGGAAGGTCCATTGCTATGTTCAGCAATTTACCTCTACTTCCACCTAAAGCAAAACGATCCTTAAACTCATGTGTGGCAACATTGAATACGTTCTTTGGCCCTAAGACTTGCTGGATAAATTTGGCTATGGTCGACTTACCCGAGTCAGGTGCGGTACCCATAACGTAGAACTGCTTAGCACAATTCTTTCCGCTTAGTAAATATGCGATAAGGTCTGATATTCTGTCCCTGACGGATTCTTCGGGACTCACTGTTTCGAGAAACTCAAGATAGACGTCAGGAGATGGATCTTCGAGGTAAACAGCATCTAACTCAAAGAAGGTCAGGTACCAGGGGTTAAACGGTATGGGTTCGAGAGTTCTGATGTTAAAGAGGGTATTCTTGAAAACGATGATATCACTTGATGCAGCCATACGCTTATTGTAGTCCGTTGGAGTCAAATCTTCCTTGACCTGTAAGAGCGTAAGAACGCTTTCAAAGATACGAGTGCTGGAGAGATTAAACATAGTAGGATCCACTTTATTTACCACCACCGACACAAGATCCTTAACGTTGTTAATAGCCTCGTATGTTCTACCATTGTAGGCATACACTACGTCATCATGACGTATCAAGATCACTTTACTTAGAATGAGATCTTTGATATTTGAGGCAGATAAGTGTTCTCTGCTTTTCTTTGTCTCAGGAACAACATTATCCTTATTAAGCGTTTGAGAGGGTACACGCTTAGGCGCAGACTTTAGTTGCGAAGCCTGAGAACCAGCAAACATCCTTTGTGTATTGCCAATGCTTGAGGAAACTTGCTCACTAACAATATCATGTCTGTATGGAGATGACTTCTGTCTGTCGAAGCGAAGTTGTTGTTCGGGGGACTGGCTTTTCAAGTGTCTGCGGCGTTGTATTTCATCCTTGTAAGGACGGGGACAGATACTCTGTGGGGTATTAATCTCAGGTTTTACAGGGGGTTCCGGCGAAAGTCTACGTATATAACGATTACCGTAGTGATGTTCTGTAACTGAAGCCACTAGGGATTCAGTTACATTATCATTAGAGCGAGGGACCCTTCTATCTTTAAAAGGGCGGTTCATTGTTCTTCCTCCTCTATTATCGGATTTACGTAAGTGCGGAAATTCGAGTGCAGCCCAAAGAAACGTCTGGTGGCATTATATACGGTTTTGAGCTCGGCCTCATCTCCTATGAAACGATTCTCTACAAAAATGCCTTCCTCAGGCGTAAAATAAAGAAAGAATATCTCGTGCTTAGTCTGAATCACAATAAAAACGGTTGTGTCGTCTTCTCTTGAGAAGGGATCGTCGTTCTTGATCTTGATAAAAGAGTCTTTGCCCTTTTCGGTGATAGCAACAGACATATGTTTGCCGGGCTTGTACACCAGATACAACTGATCGGGACGCTCGGCAGGAGGTATCTTCCCAGCAATTATTTTTTGATGTACTATACGGTCTTGTTGCTTGATAACAACAATGGCATTTTTAACCGACTGCCCCTCTAAGACCATGGGGGCATAACCAATATCTCGAGGTGTAATCCAAAATGCATGATAGCGTTCGGGATGTTCCTCTGCGTCATCAAACTTATCGAAGACGATCTCCGCAAGTTCTTCCTGCGAAATGTGGTGATTGTCAATGTTTGGATTTTTCATGATTTTATTCTCCTAAAGATTTAATAATATTTTGTTGGTTTTGTTCGTGAAGCCAACAACACTTTGTAACCATAACAGTTATGTTTAATTTTCAATGAGCATATGAACAACCGGTTCGTTCATGACAATTATACCTCGCTTTTGTTTGCCGGTCAAAGTGTACTTTTTTTGATGTTGGAAAACAAAAAACTACTCTTATAAAAAAGAGTAGTTTTTTGTTCGATGAATGTTATTTGTTTATATTATTAATGCGTTTGGTTGCATCGGATACTATATCACGAATATAGTCAACATGTATTTTTGTCTCATCAGATGAGTATGCAGCCTTTAAAGCATTTTTTATTGCCTTCTTGAAGATAACAAGTTCGTTCTTGAGTTTTTGTTTTGAAATATCTGCTTCATAATGCCAAGAGTTGATTATCTTTTGAGGATCTCCGCTAAACGAATGTAATAGGAATAATATTTCGACTCCTCGTTTTAGGCGATTGTGATATGACTCTGAAACCTCGGAAAACTTCCTTTTTCGAAATTTTTTAGCGTCACGCTCACTATATGTATCTAGCAAAAATGAGAAGAACAAAAACTCAATAAGTCCGAACTTAAATGAACCATTATTTTTCAGCATTTTGTCTGTATTTTTTTTGCCAATTAGGTGAGTGAGCATATCTTTCAATCTTCTTCTATTGGTAGGCCTATAAGTATCGTAAATATTACTATCTCTCGAGTCAAATTGCTTGTTTTGTTTTTTTAGCATATCTTGGGCTTTTTTAAACAGATTTGACATGTTAGTTTCCGTAACCTGCTCTAGTTCAGGAAGTACTTTCATCGCTTGATTGATGTACCTTGATTTGAAAAAATAACCGAAGTGATACAAGTTTTTTGATGATGAGTTTAATGCAATTAAACATTCATCACTTAAGCAAAATATAAAGTCTACTTTGTTATAAGGGAAAAATGCATCCTCAATTTTTTTGCGTTTAAAGAAGGAATCTTTTTTTACATTGAATTTTCTGTGCTTATTTGATATGGTAGTATCCATAATGTCTCCTAGTAATTGAGTTAATTATTAACTGTGCAGTTGTGCAGGGCGATTTTTTAGTCTTATATAAATATAATTCCACCCCTTAAACGTAAAAGTTAGTAAATCAAGCCCGGAATTTCTCAGAATAGTAGGGGGATAAACATATTTATTATTTGTATATAGAGTTAAACCTAACCCTGCACAACTGCACAACTCCTATTACAGATAGATTATATATAAGTGAAATCTGATCAGATGCAGTATCCGTATCTCCTTATATTTCATATATATATCATCTTTGTAACCGATAGGTGAACTATTATCGGAATCATATTTTAGGAGTAAGTTATGAAAGAAAAAGTAATCTCAGTTTTGAAAGTAGCGCCCGGTGAACATCCTCGAATGGTTGAATTGTCAAACGATCTTGACAGCTTACAGAAAGCTGTTTCCATCGGCACGGATTATCAAGGACTTATCGAGCTAATTAGCATCGACGATGAGACTTTGCTGCTCTGTAATGAGGAGGGTAAGCTTAACGGTCTTGAACCTAACCGCAGATTTAGAGGTGATGTTATCTGTGGCGTTTTTTATGTTGTCTCTCAAGACAGCGAAGGAGACCTTGCATCCCTTTCACCTGCTATGCAGGATCGCTATTCTCGTATGTTCTGGGAAGCAGAGTCTATTGATCCTGAAGAAGTCAATAGACTTGTCTTTTACAGACTGTTACCGTTGTAACTGATTCAAGGGGATACGATCCCCTTGCGCGCTTCGCGCTTAACCCCTCTGCTACATCACAATACAGATGATCTGTCACTTCGTTCCGTCATCTGTATTGTGATACGCAGACTAAATTATACGAATCTACACGTCTACACTATGCCTGACATATATTTTTTATAGTTGAGTTTTTATTATTTTATTCTGATAAATACTCGATATAATCATCCATCGAGAACTCTTCGTTACGAAACTCCAGTGAATAACGTTTCAAATTCCTCGTACAAGCTTCTAATCTGTATCCCTTAGCAGGCGTAGGAATTCCTTCAAAGCCAAAAGCCACCAGACCATTATTATCTTCGGTAATTGCTCTTTTATTATCTTCTACAATCAATGCCATCCATAATTTATTATCGGGTTCAGGCACGGTAATGTCATAAATATACTCTGGTCTATAACCTCCGTCTTCCCCTTCATCAATATAGATATTCATTTTCGTGATAACATCAAACTGGTTTTTACCAATCGCATACCAAATATCATTTCTTGTATCACGGACAATCATAAGATATCGGGGATCTTCATTTACGCCGATTCTCTCCATCCATTCTGCATATGTTCTTTCAATCATTGCATATCTCATGTCTTCATCTCCCAAATTTTATAATATTTCATTTTATATTAATGAGCTGGCCTACAGTTAATTACAATCTGCTTATGCAAACTTAGTTGTTCATGAAGTATTGTAATTTCTCATAATTACTCGTCTCCCTTCCGGTTTGTTGTGTCCCCATTATAACATTTTCAATATATTTTTCGGTCTCTCCAAAAGTGACATTCAGCGGGATAGAAAATCAAAAAATGCATTCACAAATCAAATGTGAATGCATTTTTTAATTAAATTGTCACTTTTAAAGTTACCTTTTACTCTATTCCAAGCCAATTAATGCCACGTTCGGAAAGCTTTTCGTTAATATCGAAAATATCGTAATTACCATGGGAAATAGAATCCGCTAATACTCTATCGAAAGCCAAGCTTCGAGACAGGGTATAACCAGCAGAGGCAAGCAACTCATTTGTCTCGGAAACGTTTAACCGCAGAGCTACAGCAAAAGCACAAATATTTTGTTTTGAGGGTCTGTAGTTCGGTTCGCATCTTATTTTTGACATCATTTGTCTGGTTAATTGAGCCTTTTTATATACTTCTGCATCTGTATATCCTTTTTCGTCAATGAAATCAGTAAGTACTTGACAGAAAGATGCGGAGGGCTCGATTACATCAAACTCTTTTAGGATCTGAATAGAGCGTCCTTGCTTTTTATATTCCAACGCCCTTTCTATTTTTTTGTCATACGTATCGAATAAAGTGGCAGTACGCTTCTCATTACCAATTACAACAATATCTGTGGTGCTTTCTACTGTTGAATCAACCACTCCACCATTGTCAGATATATATTTTTCTATAGTTGATTTTTTGCCGGTTGAAAAATCGCCACTGAGGCAAACATGCTGACCTTTGATAGAGGAAATCTCACGCTTCATGTCTTTAAGAGGATTCAAAATTTTTCCTATCAAGTCTTTGAACTCATCAGATTCGTTTTTTGTTAGAACGCCATCTTTTAGAATGGATTCAACAAGGTCAAATAATTTGTCAAAAGGATGATAACTTGCCAGATAATTGTTCTGATAAAGCCAATTACGAAGGCTGATACACTCATCCTCGGTAACGATATCGTCAATTACCATTCCTCTCAATATACCGTTAAGTACTTGAGTTGCAAGCGTAATCATAGAAGTTGAACTCATATCTAAATACTGCCGTATCGTTGATTGGAGCAGATCAAGTTCACGTTTTGAAATGTAATCATCTTCAAGAATAGTGTCTACTACCTCAATTATACGGGCAATGTCAGAGTACTGATGATAATCGGCAAAAGACTCTCTCCATTTTCGTATATAGTCCTTTTCTTCCTCGTTGATGTGCGAGTCTAAAGCAAATCCTTTCACCATTCCATAAAAATCGTGGATGTCTTTCTTAAGTGTAGAATCGGTAATATATGTCACATAGTCGGACATGTCATATGGAATATATAACCCTATCTCATTTTCAATGTTTATCCGTGAGCATCTAATCAAACGTTCAAGAAGAACAAAACACGCGCAAGCCTTATGTAAAGCATTGTGATGCTTTGAAAAAGAAATATTGAAGTGATTACAAAGCGTCTCAAGACCATAATCTGCAACAGCAAATGGTGGTATGATCTTTTTAGAAAGCTCATATGTACATATGTAATATATTTCAGGGACTTCTATGTTATACCTTGTAAGATTCTTTTGTAATGCATCCAAATCGGAAGCAGCAACATTATGTCCTACGATAATAGCGTTGGTAAAGTATTTTTTGATATCGGGCCATATAGTCTTGAAATTAGGAGCATCAACAGTATCAACATCACGAAGTCCGTGAATATTGATGCAATTTATGTCGAAACAATCCTCGGGATTGATGAGTAAATTAATCTGAGTAACATCATCCAAATTATTAAAATCACGACTTAAAATACCAATCTGGCAAATTGATTTATTTTTTATATTTGTATAGTCTACATCAAAAAATGTCATTTTCATATCGTATTCTCACTTGCAGTGTACATAATAGTTTGTTATAGTATCTTATATAAAACGTACTTCCTTATAAAAAACATTATGATGCTAAAAACGCATCTGCAATACTATTAAGTTGTGCGGTTATCTGTTCGAAATCGCAATTCAAATCAAGTGTTCTTACTGTGATTTTATTGCCACTCATTTGGTATTCGTTATTGGGATATATTTCTTCATCTGTTTTAGCATAAAGAAGCATACCCGAAACTTCTCCGCCTTTTGTTGCTTTGTTCTTCACGTAAGTGAATATCTGATACAGATTATTGGAATGCAAAGTATGTATGTCATACTGAACTTGCATTGTATGAGCATAGTATTTCGCATCGATAATCAAAGTCTTTCCCTCGCAAGAAAGCATTATATCGCTCTGCATAGTGGGGAGCATTGTGCCGATGCCATCGTCAAGCGCCCAATCAATTTGAGAGGCGGAAGCCTTGAGTCTTGGATAATAATGCTTTTTGTAATATTCCAAGATAAATTTTTCATACAAACGGCACATCCGCTGCTCATCTATAAACTCCATCATTTTAACCGAACCATCGTTATTTGTTTGCAATAACCCTTTAACCACCAAGTGGCAAATAGTAATCAACAATCTGTATGTTTGGTTGTTTCGGTTATAGTTGACCGACCAATTGATGGAATGTACATCAATCACAGAAACATCCGCAAAATAAACCATTAATTTCCGCAAATCCTTTTTTCTCTGCGTTGAAATATCAGCTTTGAGCAATAACATTATCGTGGACTTAATTATCTTATTCAACGGAGAATCAACTGAAAACTCATCGTATGTACATGCCATTTGGCTACGGATCATACTTTGATTCTTTATGGATTCGGTGATTTCAATTTTACCTCGGATTGCAGATATCGTGTCTGTTTCAGATATATACTCACGCCCAAGACCGCGCTTCAATTGATATGAAATACCACGGATAAGTATGGCTGCACACAAATCACCGGCATTCTTAAAATCCTCCGTAGCAAGATTTTTGTAGCCTTGCTCATTGAGGAGATGAAACGCATATGAAAGCATGTAGTATAAATTCTTAATCGGAATCACTTAATCGCACTCCTTAAGTTATTAGACCAATCTTTCACCTTGATAGGCTCGTCAAACCAATATTCCTTCAACAAAGGAACAAGTTCATATTCAACGATATTCGACAATACTGCATCAGTTACAGTTTCAATATTACAGAAATAGCTATGGCCAATGCAGAAACCTTCACCCAAAGACTCGTCGGATGCAATAACTCCGTTAAGGCTCTCTACGCAAGCAATCAGCTTATCCATCTTGTCGTTTGCAAGAGCCGCTCTGTAGGCACGGAAGCCGTCGGAATTGAATCCAGGGCTCATTGTATAGAACGCAAAACGTCTGCGGAGAGCATAGTCAAGCATAGCAAGGCTTCTGTCTGCAGTGTTCATCATACCAATGATGTACACATTACTCGGCACATTGAACTTTTCATCTGAATAAAGCAACTGAAGTGAGTTGCCACGCTTATCGTTTTCTATGAGCATAAAGAGTTCGCCGAAAATCTTACTTAAATTACCGCGATTGATTTCATCAATAATAAAGAAGTATTCATTTTCAAGGTCTTCCTGTGCCTTCTTGCAGAAGTTATAGAAAGAGCCTTTTTTAATTTCAAAACCACTACCGGCACTTGTGGGACGAAAACCCTCAATAAAATCCTCGTACGTATAGCTCTGATGGAACTGAACTAACATTACTCTGTTAGGATCTTTTTCGCCCATCATTGAATATGCAAGTCTCTTCGCAGCAAAGGTTTTTCCTACACCGGGAGCACCCTGAAGAATAACGTTCATCTTGGTTCGTACAAGGCCAACCAAAGTATAGTAATCCGCTCTGTCTATATATACTTCCTCGAGGAATTTGTCGACATCGTAAGGAGGATATGTGGTTTCAACCTCCTCGACCTCTCCAATATCGTCCGCAAACAATGCCACGAGTTTTTCTACGTACTCGGTGTATGGAGTGATGTCCGTTAAGGTTTTAACCACAGCCTGTCCGGGATGTTCCCATTCGCCATTGTGGGTCCAATTTACAGTATGAATATGACCGAAATCGTGCTCGTCATTTGCAAGTTCGGGTTTGTACTGATAATCACCGGTAACGATACCACGGCCGATCACCTTGTGCATACCTTTTTTAACAAAAATAATATCACCGGGCTTGATTTCGTTTGCAAATTGCCAGGTGGCATGGGCGGCATTCTTGTAAGTATACTGGTCACCAAAGGTTTCCTTCATCTTTTTCTTCATAGCGTCTTTGCTATCAAAAGTAGTAAGGTCACCAATACCACTCCAACCAATAGCCATAATGCCGGCTTCTCGGAATTCATCCCATTTGCAAGCATTATCACCGGGGGCATACAGCCAATAGTGAACCGTCTGTACGTCCTCATCGGCCAAAGCGTCACCCTTGTCTTCGCGCTGGGACTTTGCGGCTTTCTTTGTTTCTTCGTTTACCTCGGTGGAATGTTTCCACGCCTCAAGAGACAACTCTTTAAAGTCTTTGTGTACAGATTTACCGCTCTTGAGATACTGAGTCAAAGCCTCAACTATATCAAAATACTTTTTAGCAGGAATTTTTGCTTCTACATTCGGCAAGGTCGCAACAATATCAGCAGGGATTTTGCCGGAAGAATAGATATACCATTCATTACGACTATCAAGATTGAGGAAAACGTCTGGGGCAATCCAGTAGAGACCCATTGTAATCTTGCTGTTGCCGTTGCCTTTCTTGTTGATTACTATGTCAAAGTACTTGGTAACAACTGCTCTATTTTCTGCGGACGGATCTGCCGCATATTTAAGGGCGGCATCAAACAGTTCCCAAAGATTATCGATGTCATCGTCATCACGGTCATCAATAAAATAATAGAATGTAGCATTCTGGTTATTAAGAGTCGGAATGCTTCCGAAAACTGTAGGTGCAGCCATAGCAACACCGAAAGCATTCGCAAGACCACTAATAATCTTTATACGGTTAGAGTCTTTAAGGCTGCTCTTGTTAAACAGGCCAAATACCGTAAAGGGGTCAATATCAACCAGATTATTATCCTTTTCAAGAGTAGGCAAATTAATGCCCGCATTCTTGTAAACAGAAATAATCTTCTCGATTACCTCGTCACGCTTATTTTTGTATCCCAACAAAGTTTTAGCAAATTCCTTATAGAAATCTACCCATTCAAATTGTCCCATATTTCTTCCTCCAATACCTCTCTTGCATTAATCTCTTCTCAAAGCCTTATACAGCTCTGCTGCCATAGCGTCCTGAACCTTCTGATAGAAGTCGGGATCGTTGAACAGCTTTGCAAAAGAGTCGTTATTGTCAAGGAAGCACTGTGTAACGATGTCGCGGAACTTGTCCGGGAACAAGGATTGCACGAACATCTCGGTGCTGTTGTCCTTGGCATATTTTTTGAACTTCTTAACCTCGGAGTCCTTCATAAACATCTGGTAGATGCCTTCAATGATTACACGGTCAGCATCGGTGAAATTACCGCTGAAGCGTTCATTCACCTTATCGATGATGCTCTGCAAGGTATCCTTTTTCTTGTTAGGTACCTTGGGAGCTGTACTGCCACCGGGTACGAACATAGGAGGCTTTTCATCGAGTACGATTGCTCCATTGAAAGTCTCGGTAAGAGAAGCGTACTCCAGTTTAATTTTATCCTCGATGTTTCCGATATCTTCACCGCCGACTCTTGGCAGAAGTCTTATGAGGTGTGAAGTATACTGATATTCGTTAAATAAGTCACGGTCGTGCAGACGAACCAACTGTGTAACAAATGCATAGGACTTATTAAACTTACGCACATAGTCACGAACGGTGTATCGGTCATCTTCACTCAAATCCATATATCTTGCAATGACAGGACGGAACATTCCTGCGAGTCTGCCCAAGGCAGCCGCGTCTTGCTCTTTACCGGATTGAGTTGCCATAAACTTATTGAATGCTTCTACATCGTCAAAGTTGTACAGCATAAAGTCACGAACTTTGTTACGGAAATCGTAGACTCTGTTCAGATCGGTACTACCCATCAAAGTTGTGGTTTCATAATAAGGCAGGAATGCATCCTTGATATCTTCTTCTGTGTTCTCGAAGTCCATAACAAAGGTGCTGTTCTTACCGAAAGAGGTTCTGTTAAGGCGGGAGAGGGTTTGTACAGCAGTAACATCACGGAGCTTCTTGTCCACATACATCGTGTGTAATAGAGGCTCATCAAAGCCCGTCTGATACTTGTTTGCAACAACCAGGATATTGTACTGATTGCTGTGGAATGCCTTACGGAACTTCTTATCGGTAGTGATATACTTGCCGTTTTCATCGAGGTTCATTGTTGCCTCGGTGAAAGGCTTCTCGCTGGGATAGTCCTCAAGCGTAACCTCGCCGGAGAACGCAACCATAACATCACATCCAACGCATTCTGCTGCGTGGTCGGCAAGATACTTCTTGATGGCAAGATAGTAACGGACAGCGTTTGCACGGCTGTCAGCCACAATCATAGCCTTGCCCTTACCGTTGATTTGGTAACGGCAGTTCTCAAGGAAGTTCGCCATAATCATTTCGGTCTTCTGTGCAATAGTATAACCGTGCTGCTTATAGTACTTGAACAACGCACGAGATGCCGCACCCTCGATAAGTTCAGGGTTATCTTCAGAAACACGAATCAGCTTGAACGCTTCCTTAACTGTTGTGTAGTTAGAAAGCACGTCAAGTATGTAACCCTCTTCGATAGCCTGCTTCATAGAGTAAACGTGGAACGGAGCCTTGATTGGTTCACCTTCGGCTGTTCCAACAACAGTACCGAAGCTCTCCAGAGTCTGTCCCTTGGGAGTTGCAGTGAAAGCGAAGAATGATTGGTTTTCATGATGACCTTGACCGATGACAGCGTTGATATAATCATCGGTGAGATCTACTTCTTCCTCTTCAATTCCGGCTTCTTCTGCATACTCTTTGATAGCAATGCCGATATCAATCAAGCTACGGCGGAGAGATTTTGCACTTTCACCATTCTGTCCCTGGTGTGCCTCATCGATGATGACAGCAAACTTGCGACCGCGGAACTTCTCCATATCCTTCTTTGCGAAAAGGAACTTCTGGATGGTGCAAATGATAATACGCTTTTTATCGTTGATAGCTTCCGCAAGGCTGCGGGAGTTCTTTTTATCGTCAATAGCCTCAACCAGACCAACCTGGTGTTCAAAGCTGTTGATGGTGTCCTGTAACTGGCTATCCAGCACAACACGGTTAGTAACTACGATAACGGAGTCAAATAAGCCTTTGTTGTCGGCATCGTGAACCGAAGCAAGACGGTAAGCGATCCACGCGATAGAGTTGGACTTACCGGAACCTGCGGAGTGCTGAATGAGATAGTTTGTGCCAACACCGTTCTGGCGCACGTCGGCCATAATCTTGCGAACAACGTCATACTGATGATAACGAGGAAAAATCATCTTTTCCTTGGTGACCATCTTGCTGACACCGTTCTTTACAACTTCTTCTTTTCCTTTTACGTAAGAGATGAAACGATGGATCAGATCGAGAAGGCTGTCACGCTGCAAAACTTCTTCCCACAGATAGCTTGTGGCATATCCGTTGGGATTCTGGGGATTGCCCGCACCACCAGTAACACCGGCACCGTTAGAGCCTTGGTTAAACGGCAAGAAACGTGTGCTACCGTCAGCAAGCTGTGTGGTCATCCAAGCTTCGTAAAGGTCAACAGCAAAGTAAACCAGGAAGCGGTGGTTCATACGGAATGCAAGCTCCTTGGAGCTGCGGTCGTGCTTGAACTGATTTATAGCGCAGACGTAGTCCTGTCCGGTTAACTGGTTCTTAAGCTCCAATGCAACCACGGGGATACCATTCACAGAAAGCACCATGTCGATGGTGTTGGTGTTGGCTGTGGTGTAACGGAACTGACGAGTACAGCCGAGCACGTTTGCTTCGTAGCGTTCAGCATCAATTGGGTTCAAATCCGATTCCGGCTTAAAGAAGCAAACCTTCAGCTTGCAGCCCATATCCTCAATACCGTTGCGGAGAACATACAAAAGTCCCTGGTTAGAGATAGTAGTCTCCAAACGGTGATAGAGCTTATCGGCAGCATTATCTCCGTAGTATTTGGTGTATTTTGCCCACTCCTTGGGTTGAGTCTTTGCGATAAATTCGCAGAGAACGTCCATATAGATACACTTGGAAATATCGTGCTGACGGGTGTGGATCCAATTACCCTCGGCATCTTGACCGCAGAATTGGGTATAACCGCCTTCTGGGGATATTAAGAAGGTTTCTATATCTCGTTCAAATCTTTTTTCTGATTTATCCATACGTTTTACCTCGTTTTTTCTTTAATTATACAGTATAGAGTCGCAGTCGAGGTCTCTTACAAAGCGACTTTTAGCCCGCCTTTTTCAGCAACTCTGCCTGTTGTCCCATATACCAACAAATGGTCTGTACCTTTGAATCGGTATTCTTTTTTGTTTTCGGAAATTCTAATACAACGCCTTTTTCTTTTGCGAGTTCAGCGGTATACTTTTTGCAAATTCCCAGGAGGGTTGTAATCTGCTCATCGTCAAAGTTGACCTTGTACTTCTTGGAGTTTTTCATCTCCATTAATTTATTAGCGGAGTCAACAACACCCTTAATAATTTTGCGAGAAACGGTACCTTCGCTGATCGCACCAACATATTTGAGAATAGCTTTGTTAAGATTGAAATACACCTGGTTGAGTTCGGCTTGGCGTTCTTTCTTTTTCTTGCTCACCAAGTACCACACGAAGAAACCAACCGTCACAACGGAAAGAACGATAGCCATCACAATTCCAACGGGTGTCTTAACAAAGTTCAGAAGCCACGAGAAGTTCTTTGCAGGAACCTCGATGCTCTTTGCTGCTTTGTCTTTCTCAATATCCCAACCAATCTCTTTCAGGTGCTTGAAAATTTTCGAGCCATCTAAATTGTTTTTCAAAGCACTGCCGGTACGGGTATATACATTGGAGCAAAGCTTGAGAGCCTCTTCTTCACTAATGTTGTATCTAACATTCAGAACTGCCATCAGTGAACCTCCTTTTTACCGGTTACATACTCGTAAATAAGAGATTTTTTGTACTGTTCCAGCTTTTCGATTTTTGCTTCTTTGAGCGAAATAAGCTGTTCTATTTTGGAACATTTTCGATTTAGATATTCTACAATTTCTTTTTGATCTTCCAACGGAGGCAGAATAAACACGGCATTTTTGATTATGCTGGTGTTTAATCCATCCATAATGAATCCCTTCTTCTTTCGGTTATAATACTCCATAATAACCGCGCTGTTATTTTTGTCGTACTCATACCAAAAGAATGGTGGTAAAATACAAGATTCATTAAGTCGGATTTTAATTACGTGAGAATCCATTATCCCTTTAGCAATGTTTTGCGGAACAATGGCGCAGCGACCTATTGTTCCCATCATAGAAACAAGAACATCGTTGGGTTGTACATAATACGAGGAGAGTGAATCGAAATCGGCTTCTGAAACGGTATTCCGCCTAATTGAAAAATCTCCGCCTACAATATTCCATTGACCATAAATAGTGACTGCCCCATTGTCGATTACTTTGCCGGTTAACGCACTTCCAAACGGTCCACACTTAATTCCAAATTCACTATTGTCCAAGACGTATTTTATACGTGTTGTTTTCCAATGTGCTGGGATATTCCCGATCCACTCAACACCGCTGTCCTTCATCGTTACGGTGGGATCAAGACCTTTTGTAACAACCTCAGTGATAAGACTCTGCTTATAGGCTTTCAGTTTTTCAATCTGCGCCTGCACGTTGACAACGAGAGTGTCAACCTTGTTCAATTGTGCATCAATATATTCTGCAATTACTATCTGCTCTCCTTTTGGAGGAACAGATACGTAAGTGGTTTCAAACCCCACTTTAGGCAAGTCCCACTGTCCAATACGAATACCGCCTGATAGCCTACGGAACTCATCAGCATAGCACTTGCTTCTCAGAAGATAGTGCAAATATTTTTTGTCAAAATCATCCGTTGTAAATCGATATACATAGTAAGCAGGGCTTACAACGCCTTCATAGCCAGAGACACCCATTGAACCTTGCCACGCTTTCATTTTGTTAACAACGAAGTCACCAACTTGAACATAGCGATAATTAGAGGTGTCTTCAGATGTAACATTGTGGTTATCGTCGCGGCTATCTTTGGGTACAATTCCGTGTTCTCGATACAAGGAGAGAACCATTGCATCACCGGGATTCTTATCCGGTGAAAAACAAAGATGATTTTTTATTCTTTCTATTCTCCAATGGTCAGGGATTTCACCAAGATACACAAAGCCACTTTCTCTCATATCACGCATTGCCGAACAACTCCTTCATCAGAATTGTTTCTTCAGCCTCCAACGCCTTAATATCCTCAAAGATGGAGTCAGAGGATGCCGGAGCCTCGAATTTATAGAACAGACGAGTAAACGGCACTTCGTAGCCAATCTTATCTTTGGAAGGATCGATGTAGGCAAGCGGATTGTAAGGCAGAACGTTCTTCTCCATATAGGCATCGATATCCTCATCGAGAGGAATAATCTCGGAATCGGATGCACCCTTAACAGGCTGATATTTGCCCTTTTTCAGAATCGGTTTGCCATTATCATCTGCCTGTGCAGTTTCAACGGTCACTTTGGTAAAACCGAAGTAGCTGTTGTCAAACACCTTGGATTCAACAACAAGACCGTTTTCTTCGTAGGTTTCATTCTCAAAGCCTTCGTAGGCACGGAGGATAAGTTCGATGCAAGCATCGTCAAGGTCAACACGCTTGGAGCCGATATTCTTACGGCGCTTTACAAAGCATTTGCTTGCATCGATAAGCTGAACCTTACCGCTGCGGTGCATTGCCTTGCCCTTGGTAAGTACCCAAATGTATGTAGAGATGCCGGTGTTGTAAAACAGGTCAGTAGGCATCTGAATAATTGCTTCTACAAGGTCACCCTCAATAACGTGACGGCGAATCTCGGAAGCACCGCTTCCGGCATCACCGGTAAACAAGGAAGATCCATTCTGAATGATAGCCATTCTGCCGGAGCCTTCCTTCAGCTTCTTTACACCGTTGAGCATAAAGAGCATCTGTCCATCGGAGATGGCGGGCAGACCGGGACCGAAACGACCGTCAAAGCCACGCTTTGCTTCTGCTTCAACAGAAGTCTTTTCGCGCTTCCAGTCAATACCGAAGGGAGGGTTGGAAATAATATAATCAAACTCATAGCCTTCAAATTGGTCACCGGGAGTTTTTGTGTCAAAATCTTTCTGCAAAAGCGTGTCGCCAAACTTCATGCCGGAGGAGTTGCCGCCCTTGATGAGCATATCAGCCTTTGCAATAGCATAAGTTTCGGGGTTGAATTCCTGTCCGAAACAAGTGAGGGCAGCATCTTCGCTGATTGCCTGGAGACGTTCGGTAAGGCAGCCGAGCATCTGGGATGTACCCATCGCCATATCGTATGCGGTCTTGGTGCAACCTTCGGCCATAATTTCAGCCTTTTCGGGAGCAACAAGAAGCTCGGTCATAAGGTAAATGATGTCACGGCTGGTGAAGTGAGCACCGGCTTGTTCGTCATAAGACTCGGAGAACTTACGGATGAGCTCTTCAAAGATATAACCCATATCAGCAGAGGTAATCTTTTCGGGAGACATATCTGCCTTTGTGGAGTTGAACTCCTGCAAAGTCACGAACAGAACTCCGCCCTTAACCATCAACTTGACGGTGTTGGCAAAGTCAAAGTTTTCAATGATGTCCTTAATGTTGGTGGAGAATCCCTGCAGATAAGCATCAAAGTTGCTCTCCACGTTGTTGGGGTCAGCAATCAGCTTCGCAAAATCGAAGTTGCTGGTATTGTAAAAATCATAGCCGGAGATACGGCAAAGGATACCATCACGGGCAGCACCCTCAACGTGCTGTGCATCCAGCTTCTTTGCCATCTCAACAACAGCATCTTTAGTAGGCTTTAAAGCATCGTCAAAACGCTTCAGCACGGTCATAGGAAGAATAACCTTGCCGTACTCGTGGGGCTTGAAAAGACCTACCAGGTGGGTCGCAATTTCCCAGATAAGATTCGCTTTTGCTTGTATATTTGCATTAGTCTGCTTTTGCAGTTCGCTCATTGACATGGTGTTTACCTCGTATATCTTTGGTTCAAACCAATCTTTTAAAATAGTTAAGATTAAATAAAAATAAGTCCTGCTGTTTGGCAGGACACTATATTTATGTGCTTATAGCCAAGCGTCACAGCGCTTAGCAGCGTTGTATTTTATTATATCACTAAAACCGACAAAATTCAATAGATATTCACCAAATGAGGAGATCGATGAAATAATATCACAAAAATCAAAAAGTCCACAACATTGCTGTTGTGGACTTAAGATTCGCGGAAGGAGAGATTTGAACTCTCGCGCCGGTAACCCGACCTACACCCTTAGCAGGGGCGCCTCTTCGGCCTCTTGAGTACTTCCGCAGAACACAAGCACAGACCGTCTCAGATATGCTTGCCATAGTATTATATTACATCTCGCCCCGTTTGTCAAGACTTTTTTGAGAAAAATTCGCCCGTCTGCACTACTTTTTTCGTACAGACGGGTACTTTTGGTTATCCTTACAGCTGTCCCGCGAGAGCGCACACGATTGCCGCGGACTTCGTTGCCGCCTCTGCGGCAAATTCCATATAATTGTCGCAGGCGCCTCCGTCGGCATCGTCGGAGATCGCACGGATGATTACGAAGGGAACTTCATTCACATAGCACACGTGTCCTACAGCCGCGCCTTCCATTTCACAGCAGACTGCGCCGAAGGTGTCGACGATTCTCTTCTTTTCTGCCATGTCCGCGATAAACTTGTCACCGCTGGCGATGGTTCCTCTGTAAGTATGGATGCCCATGTCCTCTGCGATCGCGCAGATCTTGTCTGCCGTTGCGGCATCAGCGTCAAAGTACACCTTATCGGTACCTGAGATAAGTCCGGGTTCGTCACCGAGAGCAGTTGTGTCCATATCGTGCTGACACACTCTGTCAGACACGGCAACGTCGCTGATGGACAGGTTTGACGTAAGCGTTCCGCCCACACCCGTGTTGATAACGAGGGAGGGAGCGTACTTTATTATCATCGCTTCTGCGCACATTGCTGCAAACACCTTTCCGATACCGCAAACAGAGCACACTACGTCGGTACCGTTTACTTTGCCGCGAATAAACTGAACTCCGCCTGCGCTTTCCTTGACGGGATCGCTCATTTCGGCAACTATATTATCCATTTCCTTCTGCATAGCAGCGATTATTCCGATCATACTTATGTCCTTCCTATTCTTTATGGTTCACAGTTTTTCTCAAGCGGGGTAACTGAATGTGACATCTGCCGCTTCAAGGTCCGCAAGATAACGCTTCGCTTCAACTACGGCAGACTCAACTGAGAGGTTTCTGTAGTTTCCGCACTCGATCTCACTTGCGCCGAACATTTCACCGTTGTGGTCAATGATGCTGCGGAGCACGTCCTTCACAACGGAAAGCACGTTTTCATTCTCAGCATTTCTCACCAGCAGGTAAAAGCCGGTCTGGCAACCCATAGGTCCGAAGTAGATAACGTCGTCTGCAATAGATGAGCTTCTCACGTAGGTGGCAAACATATGCTCAAAGGAGTGCATGGTGAGGTTATCCATGTAATCACCCATGTTGGGACGGCGGGTTCTCATATCGTAGGTGGTAACGTCTCCGTCAACGCGTGACACGTAGATGCTTGGGATGATCTTCGTGTGGTCAACGGTGAAACTGGTGATCTTTTTTATTTCTTTCATTATTTATACCTCTGTTATTATATAAGCTCGCCCTTCACGTCATCAAAGGACACGATATATCTGTCGGTGATACTCTTCATTTTTTCCGTGTCTGCTTCTCCCGCGGTGGGGTCGAATACGCCGACCACCTTAAATCCTGCGTCTCCCGCGCTTGTGGCACCGGGAATACCGTCCTCGAAGACCACGCATTCGTGAGCTTCAAGTCCCATGCGGCGCGCCGCCTCAAGGAACACGTCGGGCTTGGTTTTGCCGCTGCCCACCTCACTGCAGGCTGTAACGTTTTCCATATATTTAAGGAAACCCATGCTTTTCGCAACGTCCGTTGCAATCTCAGGCTCAGTGGCTGTAGCAATACACATCTTGATACCTTGACTTTTGCAAAATTCAAGATATTCTATCGCTCCCGCCTTCATCTCAACTGTGCGGTATCCCTCGATCATGGTGTCCATAAGGATACGCATGACTTCAGCTTCCGTCAGTGGAATGTCAAAGTGAGATTTTATATAACCGGAGGATTCACCGAGGGGGATATATCTCATATCCTCGAGAACCTCCTCTGTGGGAACAAGTCCAAGTCGGCGGAATATCTCACGGTCCATACGGCAGATCATCTCCATGGAGTCGATGAGGGTACCGTCCATATCAAAAATATATCCTTTTATCATTTTTGCTTTTGCCTTTCATGCTTTTGATCGTACCTTTAGATTGTACCATATTTTTCGTTCCCTTGTCAAGGGGAGACACGTGTGTGAGCCGCTGAATACCCGTTTTTCCAAAAAGAAAAACTTTTTTAAAAAAATTCGTTTTAGGGTTAGAGAACATATGTTCTTGTTTGTTATACTAATGTCAGACAAAAGAGAGCTGTTCCGAAACGGTGCGAAAAACTCATCTAACATGGCACGGCTGTGCGGAGGCTCTCTGTGTTTCACGTTTTCCCGCGGGACCGCGGCCCGAAGGAAACTCGACCCAATTATATTTCACATTTTTAAGGAGGACATTACATGTCAGACACATTCATTCCCGGCACCACAGCCGGCACACCTACTGTAAACCCCATCGGGGTTACAACTCAGGAATCCCTCTCCCCTTCCATGAAGACCTTCTACACAAAGGCGCTTCTTGAGAACGCAAGAGAGGACATCATCTTCTCTCAGTTCGGTAAAAAGCAGGCACTCCACGGCGGACGTGTGGAATGGCGAAAGTTCAACACCTTCGAGAAAGCGCTGACTCCCCTTGAAGAGGGCGTTATCCCCACAGGAGAGCAGTTCGGTATGGACACCATTGAGGCAGTTGCCACACAGCACGGAAGTTATACCGCTCTTTCCGACAGAATCCAGCTTGAGTCCTACGACGACATCCTTTACGGAGCATCCGAGGAGATGGGCGCGGCTATGGCTTCCACATTCGACATTCTTACCCGTAACGCTCTCATCGGCGGTAACAGTGTAATGTACGCGCCGAGACTTGACGCAGACGGAAGCGCCAGTGAGGTTACTTCAAGAAAGGACGTCACTTCTCAGTGTCTTATGACACCCAAGGTGGTAAACCGCGCGGCGACCTGGCTCAAGAAGAACAAGGCGCCCAAGATCGACGGCTACTACGTTGCCATCATCCACCCTTCCGTTGCCCTTGACCTCCGTCAGTCCGAGGAGTGGCAGCAGTTCCATCAGTACAGCGATGCGTCTGCCATTTTCAAGGGTGAGATCGGCACTCTCCACGGCGTACGCTTCGTTGAGTCTCCCGAGGCTAAGGTGTACAAGAACGACGGCACATGCGTTTACCTCACCCTTTTCATGGGCAGAGACGCATTCGGTATTCTTGACATCGACGGCGAGGGTCAGGAGATGATCATCAAGTCATGCGCTGAGGTAGGCGGTCCCCTTGAGCAGTTCGGTACCGTCGGCTACAAGTTCTGTCACGGAGCGAAGATCCTCTATCAGGAGAGACTTCTCCGCGTTGAGTCCGGCTCCTCCCTTGGAGACGAGGACGACGAAAACTAAAGAACGCTGATCAATACGTTCCCCCGACGGAGGCCCGTCGGGGGAGAAGGCAACATTAAGTCGTAAAGCTTTTTCCTATCACTTTTCACTTTTCACTTTCATATTTCACTTCACAAACAGAAAGGAAACATACATGACTAACAACACAAACAAAGTAAAGATCAGACTTCCCCGACGCGAGGGCGCGGGCAAGAATCAGACCGAGTTTTTCTCCGTCAACGGCAAGAACTACACCGTAGAAAGAGGACGTACCGTTGAGGTTCCCGCCGCTCTTGCGGAGGTGATCCAGAACGGCGAGCTCGCTCTTGAGGCGGCGGCTGCCTACGCAGAGGCAAAGCATCTGCGAGAGGCGTAAAATCCGGAGGTGAGGGCTTTGACGGTAAACGAAGCTGTAATGCAGGCGGACGACCTTGTCCCAAACAACCCCATATCCCGTGAAGTAAAGCTGTCCTGGCTTTCTGCCCTTGACAGTTTTCTCTATACCGACGTGATAGAGACACACGAAGACGGTAATGCTGAGAAGTCAACCCCTTACGAGGACGGCGCGGACGATGAATTACTCGTTCCCCCGCCCTACAGCTCCCTTTACGTGGAATATCTTAAAATGAAGATATTCTATGAAATGCATGAATACACAAGGTACAACAATTCAATGGCAGTTTTCAATAAGATGCTCTCCGTATGGAGGTGTGCTTATCACAGCACCCACCGCCCGAAGGTGGAATCAAACGTAAGTTATATGTAAGGAGGCAGTATGAAATATCCAAAGCTATACGATATCGGCAGGAACACATCCATGCAGAAGGGCTTCGGAGGATACAACGCTTCTGCCGCCATACGCGACGGTGAGTTTTCCGCCATGCACAATATGGGAAGCTCATCGTACCCGTATCTTTCTCCACGCCGTGTGCGGGGTAAGAACATATGGGATCTGACGGGTACTACCATCCTCGGAGCCTGTGCCGTTTCCACGCCTGAAGGAGAGTATCTTGCAGTCATGCACACCCACGTGGATACGCAGGACACGCTGCGCGTGTTTGACACGGACAGCGGTAAGGTGCTGTACGCGAGGGGATTCGATAATTTCGCGGGACAGAAACGAACCTTTGTACAGATGGGCACCGACACTGCCCTTTTCCCGGACAAGCTTCTGCTGAGGATCACCGGCAAGGGCTGTGAGGTATCTCCCCTTGAAAATAAGACCGCTGTCACGGCTACCGTGCCTCCCGACTTCGGGGACTGCGGCTACGCTATGACAGACATATCACAGAATGACGAGGAAGGGGGCGAGTACCTCGCCTATGACGAAGATACGTGGCGGGCAGGGGAACCGCCCGAAAATCCGAAAAACGGCGAGCTTTGGCTTGACACGTCAAACAGAGGCGCAGACCCGTACGGAGGTGGCACGGGCGTTGTAAAATGCTATTCCGCCGCCCACAAGACCTACTTCGACCTTTATCCTACATACGTAAGACTACGCTACCCGGGAATCGGAAAAGGCTTTTCCCCGGGAGACAGAGTGAGCGTTACCGTGCCCGAGCTTGCGGGTCCTGCCGTCAGTCTGGTGGGAGAGCATAAAGTTGTCCTCTGTGCAGACGATTTTCTCGTGGTGGAGGGTATCATCGAATACTCCGAGATCACAAAAAACGCGGTGAATCCGTTCCACGTGGGTATCACGGTGGAAAGGCTTGTACCCGACATGGATTACATAATATCCTCGTCAAACAGATTGTGGGGATGCAAAAGCGGCACGGTTGACGGACAAAACGTAAACGAGATCTACGTCAGTGCTTTGGGGGATGCAAAAAACTGGAACAGATTCGACGGTATCGCGTCGGACTCATATGCTGTCACAGTAGGTGAGGCGGGGGATTTCACGGGTGCGGCGGTGCTCTCGGGCACGCCCGTATTTTTCAAGGAAAGATGCGCCGTGAAGATATACGGAAACTCCCCGTCAAATTACGAAACGGTGACTATATCTCTGGACGGAGTGGAAAAAGGAAGCTTCTCCTCTACAGCAAACGTGGACGGAACGCTCTTCTACAAGAGCAGACGGGGTATCTTCGCCTATAGCGGAGGCTTTCCCAAATGCATCTCCCGTCACCTCGGTAATACCGTTTATAAAAACGCCGTAGGCGGAGAGATAAACGGCAGATATTACGTGTCCATGGAGGACGGTGACGGGATAGCCTCACTTTTCGTGTACGACACCGAAACGGGACTTTGGCACAGAGAGGACAGCAGCCACGCTGTCTGCTTCGTAAGAAGCGAAAAAAGGCTGTTTATGGTGTGCGAGGATGAGATCCGCGCACTTGAAGTCCCGGTAAACGGCGAGGACAGTTTCGAGTGGAGCTGTGAGACGGGGATTATCGGTCTCTCTCATCCCGACGGGAAGTTTTATTCGCGCCTGCGCATCAGGGCAGACGTGCCTGCGGGAGCATACCTTGATGTAGCCGTCGAGACGGATTCTGCAGGGACCTTTGAGTACTGCGGACGCTTCACATCCACGGGAGTGGGAAGATGCGAGATACCCATCATCCCCATTCCCTGCGACCACATCCGCCTGAGGCTGTCGGGCAGGGGGCGGGTGAAGATTTACTCCGTCTCCCTTGATACAGACTGATATTTATCAGGAGGTAAACATGAGATTTAATTTCAAAGAGCCGCCCGAAGTGGAACGGCATAAGGCATACGAGGGTGAGACCCTGGCCGAAGCAAATGTTGAGCTTCGCGAGCTGAGATGCTGGCTTTACGCACTGACGGAGCAGCTCGAATACGTTATCGGAAAGGAGGTTCCCGGAGACAGTGGCAAAAAATAAAGAAAAAGACCTTCTCGAAGAAGAATACGAGGAAGAATACGACGTGTACGTACCGTCCGAATCGGTTACCGTAGCGAAGGACTACCTGAAACAGGTGAAAAATTCAGGATACGACCGAAAGTGGGCAGACAGACTGGACAGTCTTGTAGATATGTACGTAAACCGCGCGGATTTCGACTACTCACCGGAGGATGACCTTGTTTGGCAGCAGGCAAAGGCAACCGCACTCCGTGAAGGCAAGCGTGCGATGGAGGATACCGTGGCGCGTGCTGTGTCCCTGTCGGGAGGATATGCCAACTCATACGCGGCAACAGCAGGCGCACAGGCTTTTGAGCGGGCTGTCACAGACGTAGCGGCATCTGCGGACGACTATTACGCAAGGGCGTACGAAAAATATCTTGACGAAGAGAACCGTCTCATTGACGAGATGACCCTTATAGGAAAGCTTGACGATGCGGAATATTCCCGTTACATGGATATGCTTGACAGAGCTGAGAGCGACTACGAGGACGAATACGACCGCGACTACACCGCGTGGCGGGACTTGGTGGCTGACAGAAGGTATGCGGACGAGACTGCATATGAGCGGGAATACAAGGCACTGCGCGACGCTGTTTCGGACGAGCGATATGCAGATGAGACTGCATACGAGCGCGAGCAGGACAGTCTTGATCGCGAGTACAAGGCATGGCGCGACACCGTTGCTGACGAAAGATATGCAGATGAGACGGCATATGAGCACGAGCAGGACAGTCTTGATCGTGAGTACAAGGCATGGCGCGATTCTGTTTCAGATGAACAGAACAGAGCCGATACCGCGCTCTCCTACGCAAAGCTTTCGGAAGACGCCCGTCAGTTTGACACAAAGCAGGACTATGATAAGTTGAAGGCTGAATACGATGCGTACGTACTGCAGACGAAAAAAGAAAAGTCCGATGCGCTCAACGAACAGAGGGAGAGAGAAGAGCTTGAGGAAAAGATGGCTAACATCAAAACCTCTCCCTTGTATAAGGAATGTATGCAGAGGATCAACTACTCCACCAATAAGGAGCACATCATCCGCGAAATGTATCTGAGCGGAAGAATGGGAAAGGGTGAGGAAGCTCTTCTTTACCTGCAGATGATTTGCGGTGAGTACGGTATATCGGTAAATAAAATACTGGAATAACGGGGTATGCCGCAAAGCTAGGATGCGCTCACTTAATGCTCCGCCCCATGTTTGTCTTTGGAGACCGTACTGCATATACTGTAACAGAGGACGTTACACAGAAAGGAAGAAGTAAAAAATGAAGAATTATATTATGACCGCGGCGGGACTTACGGGATCTGCACTCTCATATCTTTTTGGCGGATGGACTGCGGCAATGACCGCGCTGTGTATATTTATGGTACTTGATTTCGTAACGGGTATCATAGTAGCCGCGGTATTCAAAAAATCGCCCAAAAGCAGCGGTGGCGCGCTGACAAGTAACGCCGCCTTTCGCGGACTTGTGAAAAAGTGCATGATACTTGCCTTCGTGCTGATAGGCGCGCGTCTTGACGCGGTGCTGGGTATGAGCATCATACGCGACGGCGTCTGTACTGCATTTATTCTGAGCGAGCTTATCTCTATCACGGAAAACGCAGGGCTTATGGGACTGCCTGTGCCCGACGTCATCATGCGGGCACTTGAGATACTGAAGGACAGAAAGGAGTCGGGAAATGACAAGGATAATGCTTGACCCCGGTCACGCCGGACAGTTTTACAACGCATCCCCCGTGGTGGAGGGATACTTTGAGTCCCGCGCAATGTGGAGCCTTGCGGCGAAGCTGAAAAGCGCTCTCGAAATGCGCGGATTTGAAGTGGGTCTCACAAGGCAGAGCATAGACGAAGATCCACCTCTTGAGGAAAGAGGCAGACGAAGCGGGGGGTACGATCTGTTTTTATCCCTCCATTCAAACGCGGCGGCAAGCTCCCTGCCCGATGCTCCGTGGATCATCACCTTTTCTCCTGACGGAAAGACGGAGCTTGACGAAAAGTCACTCGCTGCCGGAAAGGCTCTCGGTGGCGTTATCAGCGGCGTTATGGGGTTATCCGATCCTTTTTACTACACTAAAAACGTGGATTTCGACCGCGACGGCAACGGTTTCATTGACGACGAATACTACGGAGTGCTGTTCGGCGCGAAAAGCGCGGGTGTACCCGGTGTGATACTTGAACACGGATTTCACACCAACAAGAAATGCGCAGAATGGCTTTTGTCCGAGGATAATCTTACTCTGCTTGCCGAGGCTGAATCAGACGCACTGGCAAAATTTTATAACATGGAGGACAACGTGAACGAAGAAGTTCTAAAACGTCTTGAGGAGCTTGAAAAAGCAGTGGAAACCCTCAAGTCAAGGATCGACAGATACGACAGAATGAAGGTGTACGACAACGCCGCGGTGCGTTGGGCGTACGTTGACGGAAACTTGCCCGATTGGGCGTATCCTGTAGTGGCAAAGCTGACAAGGCTCGGATATCTCCGCGGCAACGGGGAGAATTCACTTGAGCTTTCCGAGCTTATGATGCGACTGCTTGTAATACTTGACAGGGCAGGCGTGTGGGACTGAGTCTAACGTATATGCGGAAAGGCGGTGACACGTCATGGATAAGAAAAACGTCCCGTCGGGCGATAAGCTGACGCCTATCATCGAAGCCGCCGACGACTTGGCGTGGCTTATCGCCGGAAGTATGAGGCGGATTCGAAACGCACCCGACGGGGAGGAAGCAATAAACGTTTCCAAAACAGATGCGGCGGTGTATAAGGAGTTTACGGCAACACTGAAAAACCTGACCGCCATAATCAGGGATGTCAACAATATGCCCTCGTCCGTGAAGGACGATGACGGCGAAGCGGTTACGTTTATACTGTCGGAAGAGGCGGAGGAGTTGTCAAAATGAAATTATTACTCGGAAGTCCCAGCGAAAAGCAGAGGGAGGCGCTCAAAATGACTACCCGTCATTGCGGATACGGCGGTGCGAGGGGCGGCGGAAAATCGTGGATGGTGCGTACAAAGGCAAAGCTTTTGTGCGCTGCCCACGCGGGCATCCGATGCCTCATAGTCCGCCGATCCTATCCCGAGCTGACGGCAAATCACATTGATATTATGAGACGTGATTGCGTCGGCGTTGCCGATTACGTCAGCTGTGACAAGATACTCCGCTTTCATAACGGCAGTACGGTCAGCTTCCGCTATTGCTCGTGTGATCGTGATCTTGACAGGTTTCAGGGGCAGGAATACGACGTTATCTTCATCGACGAAGCCACACAGCTTACGGAGCATCAAATGAAGGTCATCACGGCTTGTTGCCGCGGAGTGAATTCTTTTCCCAAGCGGATATACTACACCTGCAACCCGGGGGGCGTGGGTCACTCTTACATAAAGCGTATATTCATCGACAGAAAGTATCTCCCAGGTGAGGACCCGAAGGACTATTCCTTTGTAAAGGCTCTCGTACAGGACAACCGTGTGCTGATGGAGAAGGATCCCGAATACGTGGAGCTGCTCCGCAGTCTGCCTCCCAAGCTGAGGGAGGCATGGCTGGGCGGCAGGTGGGACATATTCGAGGGAATGTATTTCGAGGAGTTCCGCGCAGAGCCGGATCCCGAAGCCGCCGCAAGAGAGGGCGTCAGCACCGACGACTTAAAGGCAGACAGGCGGTACACCCACGTTATTTCGCCCTTCGACCCGCCCATAAGTTGGAAATACTACAGAAGCTACGACTGGGGCTACGGAAAACCGTTTTCGTGTAACTGGTGGGCGGTGGACCCTGACGGAATATGCTACATGATAGCAGAGCTCTACGGATGTACAGGCGTCCCCGACGAGGGTATAAGGTGGAACAACGAGCGTCAGTTCTCCGAGATCGCGCGCCTTGAGCGAGAACATCCTTATCTTGCGGGACGTAGGTTTTACGGAGTCGCAGACCCGTCTATTTGGGACGGTTCAAAGGGCATCTCGGCGGCAGAGACGGCAGAAAAATACGGGGTCTACTTCGACCCGGGCATAAACGACCGTATCCCCGGCTGGATGGAACTTAGGCGCCGCCTCCGCTTTGACGGAGAGGGGCGTGCGAAAATATACTTTTTCGAGACCTGTCAGCATACGATACGTACCCTGCCTACCCTGCGGTATGATAAACGAATACCCGAGGACCTTGACACAACGGGCGAGGACCACGCCGCAGACAGCATACGTTATTTCTGCATGAGCAGACCGATATCTCCCGATGCACGGCGCATATGAAAACAAAACGTAACGATATAAAAAAAGCCGCCCCGCGGCAGAATGGAGCTATATATGAAGAAATATTTCCGCGGACAGGATAAAACCAAAGAGGTGTCCGCACATACAAAAAACAGGACGGGAGACTTAAGTGAGGAAAGACCTGCCATAGGAGAAGCTGAGATCCTCCGCGCGGCGGAGATACTCAGGAAATACCGTGACGGCAAGGCGTCTCTTGAAAAGAAGCTGGTGGAAAACGAGGAGTACTGGCGACTCAGACAATGGAACGTGCGCGGAGAAGGGAAACCGTCAAATACAGCTACAGCGTGGCTGTGGTCATGTATACAGTCCCGATACAGCGACGCCATGGACTCATACCCCACCTGCAATCTCCGTCCCCGAAGTGAGGACGACGTGGCTGAAGCTGCCCGTCTGTCCGACATTATCCCCGTCATCCTTGAGCAGAACGATTTCGAGGCCACCTATTCCGACGTGACCTGGTACACCCTCAAGCACGGAGGCGGCGTGTACGGCGTTTTCTGGGATCCCGAGAAAAACGGCGGCCTCGGCGATGTGTCCTGCGTAAAGGTAGACCTATTAAACCTTTTCTGGGAGCCTGGCATCACTGACATCCAGAAATCAGCCAACGTGTTCCGCACGGAGCTTGTGGACAACGACACTCTAATCTCAAAATACCCTCATCTTGAAGGACAGCTGGGCGGTAAGAGTATCAGCGTTACAAGATATCTTTACGACGATTACGTGGATACCTCGGACAAGTCCGTGGTGGTAGAGTGGTACTACCACACAAGCTACGGCGGAAGACGCCAGCTTCAGTACTGCGTTTTCGTAGGAAATCACGTTCTTTACGCATCGGAAAACGATACCGCGGTACCCATGCGCTCCGTTACCGACCCCGTGACAGGGGAGACCGAGCTTGTACCCGCAGGTCTATCCATGAGAGACCGCGGATGGTACGACCACTGCATGTATCCCTTTGTGGTACAGCCTCTTTATCCCATTGAGGGAAGCATCTGCGGATATGGACTCACCGACATCGGCAGGGATACCCAGGATGAGATAGACAGCCTTAACCGCGCTATAACGAAAAATGCCATCGTCAGCGCAACGCCCCGATGGTTCAAGAGAAAAAACGGCAACGTCAATACCGAGCAGTATGCAGATCTCAGCTGTGATTTCGTTGACGTTGAGGGGCAGATAGACGATGCGTCCATCAGACGCATCGATCAGGATCCTCTTGGCGGTGTTTACGTGAACATCCTTCAGTCCAAGATAGACGAGCTGAAATACTGTACCTCAAACCGTGACGTACTGAACGGGGCGTCTACAGGAGGAATCACTGCGGCATCCGCCCTTGCGGCTCTACAGGAGACCGCGGGCAAGAACGCGCGAAGCTCCAACAGAGTATTCCACCGCGCCTTCCGCGAGGTCATCTACCACATGATCGAGCTGATAAGGCAGTTTTACGATGCGCCCCGCAGATTTCGCGTGGGTGAAAATGAATTTGCCTCCTACACCAACGCGGGACTGAAGGGGCGTACGGTCACAGACTATGACGGAAACGTGATCGGTCTCGTCTCCCCCGAGTTCGACATTGAGGTGACCAGCGAAAAGTCAAGTCCCTATAAAAAGATGGAGATAAACGAGCTTGCGCTTCAGTTCTACAATCTGGGATTTTTCAATCCCGCCATGGGAGATCAAGCGGTCTCCTGTCTCAAGATGATGGATTTCGACGGCAAAGACAGGGTGATATCCCTTGTGACGGAAAACGCCGCCATGTTCAAGCAGCTTACCCAGTATCAGACGGTGGCTCTTTCCCTTGCGGAGAAATACGAGCCGGAGACCGCTGAAATGCTTTCAAGAGAGATACTCGGAAAGACAGCTGCCAAGGCAAAGAAAAAGAAAACGAAAAAGTCGGCGGGGGAGCATCCCGCGGTAAAGCGTTCCCGCACAAACGCGCGAAGCGCCACACAGCCGAGATAAATGCAAAGAGTGAAAGGAGAAAAGTATGACAAGTGACAACATAAACGAAGCGGTTGCAGAAAACACGTCCGTGATAACCGACGGGGCGGGAGCATACGCCCCGGAAGAAGGCCAAGCCGGGGACAGGGATGACGGATATCTTGACGCTTTAACGTCGGAGAAGTATAAAAGTGAGCACGAGGATTACGTAGAGCGCCTTGTGAAAATGGGAATCAGACGCTACTCGGAAAGCGGTGAGGCAGCAGAGCAGACCAAAAACGGAACTGCACCCTCAGCGGATACAACAAATTTCGGACAGGGGGCTCGTCTTCACATGAGACGGGTAAAGCGGTGTGCCGAGGAGACCGCGCGCCTTTATCCCGAGTTTGACCTGAAGCACGAGATGCGGGACCCGCTGTTTTTGAAGCTTACCGTGGCTACGGGGGGTGACACA
>JAZUBZ010000010.1:0-16652 GCA_045638805.1 Eubacteriales bacterium | reverse complement strand
TTACGAAAACGGCGGATATACAAATCTGAACGGTAACATTACAGAGGAGGGACGAATATGACAGGTGCAGGCTTTCCTTTTATTCCCGAAACTGTAACCGTTCACCTCGGAACGCCCGACAGTCCGGCTGAAAACGTGACGGTCAGCTTTACCGATTACATTAAGAATGTAGCTTCAAGTGAGATATATCCTACGTGGCCCGAAAACGCCATCAGGGCTAATGTGCTTGCTCAAATTAGTTTTGCACTTAACAGAATATATACGGAATACTACCGAAGCCGCGGGTACGATTTCGATATTACAAATTCTACCGCTATTGACCAGTCCTTTGTCAACGGTCGTGATATTTTCGCGAATATTTCGAATATAGTTGACGAAATATTTAACGATTATATCGTGCGTCAGGGGAGTATCGCTCCACTGTTTGCTGCTTACTGCGACGGATATAAAGTAAACTGTGACGGCCTGTCTCAATGGGGGAGTGTTTCTCTCGCTGAGAGGGGACTTACGCCCTTTGAAATACTTACGAATTACTACGGCGGAGATATAGGTATAGTTGAGGACACTCCCGTCATGGGAAACGCGGGAAGTTATCCGGGGAGATTGTTACGTCTGGGTAGTGCAGGAAATGACGTTCGTGATATTCAGGTTAGACTTAATCGTATTTCCCGAAATTATCCGTCAATTCCCAAGATTCCGCGTGCTGACGGTATTTTTGGTACTGAAACGGAGGCAGCGGTCAGATCATTTCAAAGTGTTTTTTCTTTGACACAGGACGGCGTTGTCGGGAGAGATACGTGGTATGCCATTGCCCGTGTCTATAACGCAGTAAAGCGGATCAGTGACTTGAGAAGTGAGGGGATACCTGCAGCGGACGTCGAGGACGTGTTTTCTTCAGAGCTTAAAGAGGGAGAAAGTGGGATTGCAGTTAGAGAGCTTCAATACTTGCTCAGCTTTATATCCCTTTTTAACGACAGAGTACAGAGTGTAGACATTGACGGTGTTTTCGGTCCCGCAACTCGGAGAGCCCTGAACAGCTTTCAGTCAGCCTATTCCTTCGACAGAACAGCTTCCGTTACTCCCACAGTATGGGATGAGATACTGTCCGTCTATCGAGGTATACTTAACGTACTACCTCCCGGATTTCTTCCGCCTGATGTTGCTCTCTATCCGGGTTTCCCTTTGAGGGTAGGTTCAAGCGGTGAGAATGTTAGGTACATTCAGGAATATTTAAACTATATTTCGAATACCTATAGTGAGATTCCAAAGCTGACGGCAGACGGACAGTTTGGCGGACGTACCGAGGAAGCTGTAAAAGCTTATCAGCGGACATTTGGGCTTACTCCGAACGGTGTTGTAGGTTCCGTTACGTGGAACAGTATAGTGGATACGTTTCTAAGCTTATATCAAGGGAATGAGAGGTAAAAATGCCGGAGAACTATAGAAATGTAAATAAAAGAATTGGGATCGTACCATATCCGGGGACGGAAAATTACAGCGTAACTGAAGGGGAACGTAGCGAGCTTGTTTTTATCTCTCAACTTATGCTAAACGCTGTAAGACTTAATTATGACATCCCTCAAGTTGATGTAAATGGTTTATATGACACTCAGACAGCGGATGCCGTAAGGGAATACCAACGAATAAATTTTCTACAAGTAACCGGAGAAATTGATCCTTTAACATGGGATACTCTTGCTGAGGATTACAATATAACCGTTAGAGATAATCAATAATTCAACGCATAACTTCCAAAGCAACAATTTAGCTTTGGAAGTTATGCGTTTTCTGCGAATTACACGCTCTACACTTGTCAAAACTTGCGGGATATGTTATACTATAGGGGCAAGTTTAAAGAATGGTGGCGGTAAGGTGAGATTCGATACTGAAACAGGACAAGCTATACTTGATGCAAAATTTCTGGCGAATTTTGCTTATAAAAAACCAATAAAAGCGAACCGTTCTTCCTCAGACAGTGGATTTGTACGATTCTCCTCAGCTGAAATCACAGGTGAGCTAATTGGTGAATATGTAACTTTTGAAGAAAGTTGTACGTTTAACGGTACTGAGGTTGTTTTGAGCGGTACTGCTGATAAGCTGTACAGAGATAATGGAATGTTTGTCTGTGAGCTTGAAAAAAGAGTAAAGACTTTGCCGTTCAACTTCATCAGTACGTATAATACATCATTTTTAGCTGAAGGTGTTGTTGTTGCGTATACTGCAGCTTTAAAGTACGGTCTTGATAAGATTACCTTAAAGCTTACTTATGTAAAGAGAGACGGAGATGGTGTAGCTTCATTCTGCCGTGTATATTCAATAGATATGCTTTCTCGTATGACTGAAGTGCTTATTTCCCGAAGCATACCATTTGTTCGGATATCCTCTGAACGCAAAGTTGGACGGGAACAGCTGAAAAAGCTTGCGTTCCCTTATGGAGATATTCGTTCGGGACAACATGAGTTGATGCTTGGGGTTATGAAGACCGTACGCCGTGGAGGTAAACTTGTTGCGTCCGCACCGACCGGTACGGGAAAAACGATGGCTACGCTTTATCCATCGCTGAAGGCACTCGGCGCTGGATATACCGACCGAATATTTTACCTGACGGGAAAGAGCGTTACTGGAAAGGCAGCCCTCGATGCCGTGATGCTCTTGTCCGAGCAGGTATCTTCTTTGAGATGTATTGTCATAAATTCAAAGCAAACAAGCTGTACGGGAGAGAGCGAAGGTTCTGAATGTTTTAAATGTCCGAAACTGCTTGACAGTATGACAGAAGATAAATTCATGTCGTATGCCGAGCGCAGAAACGAAGCACTTGGTGAGATACTTACGGAAAACCGTATATACACTCCAAAGCTTATTGCATCAACTGCTGAAAAGTACGGTATATGCGCATATGAGCTATCGCTTGACGTTTCGGAATTTTGTGAGGTAATTATTTGTGATTATAATTACGTGTTTGACAAAAAAGTAATGTTCAGGCGCTATTTTATGGACGATAGAGGTGAAAAGTATACCTTCCTTATAGACGAGTCCCATAACCTTCCCGACAGAGTAAGAACTTCATATACAGGTGATTTTTCTCCACACGTAATAGAGCGAATCATGTCAACTTGTCCGCCTGACTTAACTTTACCACAAAACGTATTGACTGCTATTGAAGGCTGTAAAAAATCTTTCGCTGAGATTAAAGCCTTATGCCTTGAAAACTTGTCCTTTTTCACAGATAAAAAAGGGGAACACACGACAGGGTATTTCAAATCTGAAGTAGTACCCGAGACCGTTGTGACAGCAGCTTCCCGTCTTGCTGAAAGCTGTAAAGAGTTTACAGTTAGCGACGGCGAAGAAAGGGATTTCTGTGTTGAACTGAGTGGGTACGCTTCACAGTTTCTAACGTCAGTAGCTGCTTCAAAGGATGGCTTTTTGTTCCTTGCGGAAATGTATGATGACAGGCTGACGTGCAGAAATATATGTATTGATCCGTCAGGTCTTATTTCTGACGGTTGTGATTTGGCAAGTTCTGTGGTCATGTTTTCTGCGACTCTTGATCCTATCGATTATTTTTCAGATATGCTCGGTGCGGCGGATGCACCAGTTATCAAAGCGGAGTCTCCCTTTGATCCCGAAAACATGTCGGTCACAGTTTTTGACGGTGTCAGCACACGATTCAGTGACCGAGCAAGTACAGCGTATGACATAGCTGATATAATTGCAACGGTTCTTGATGCGAAAGAAGGACATTACTTTGTATTCTTTCCGTCTTATAAGTATATGCGTACAGTAGCAAAGGCACTACTTGAAGTTGCCCCCCACGTTAAAGCGGTCATGCAGAAACCGGATATGACCCGTACAGACAGAGATAAATTCTTGGCGGCGTTTAAATCTGCAAAATTCAAGAATATCGTGGGTCTTTGTGTACTCGGCGGAGTGTTTTCGGAAGGTGTCGATCTTATCGGAGACAGTCTCATCGGAACTGTCATCGTGGGTGCTGGACTCCCGGGCTTGTCGTCGGAGTTGAATCTTATGAGCGAGTATTTTGAAAACAAATACGGATCCGGACACCTGTATGCCTACGATTATCCTGCTATTAACAGAATAGAACAAGCTGCGGGAAGAGTTATAAGAAGCGCAGATGACAGAGGTGTAGTGGTACTTGTAGATGACAGATTGTCCTCGCCCGAAATAGCTCGCCGCTTTCCGGACTACTGGCCTAAAATATCATGTACCTCTGATGTAAGAACTCTTTCCATGATTCTCGAGAGATTTTGGGAAGAAAAATAGTGTAAAATACTTGTATTTATTATAATACTATTGCGTTTTTTGTCCTAAAATGGTAAAATAACTATGTATAAGAATAAGCAAACAAGTAAACTGTGTTATGCAGTTTCAGATTGGAGAAATCTATGCCTAAAAAAAGCTTGACTTATTTAATATGTATGATCCTTACAGCATTATTGCTCGTCATTTTTGTTGGAGCAGAAGAGGCTGTATACAGCGATGCAGACTTTGACGTGAAGGGGTTTGACGACCCGTCGGCACTTAACGACGACAATACGCAGACCACGTTTGCAACCGCAACTCACGGAACACCGAGAGTTACGGTAACGAGAGAGGGTAATATTGGAGGCGTCTACGTTATCTTCGATAAAACTCCACCTGCTTGGTCTCTCTCCGATAATGAGGGAACGGTTACGGTAGAATGCGGTACAAACAGTTTCCTACACGAATTTGTAAACGTTTCCGATCATTTTACAAGCGGGGTGTCCGAGCTTGTTCTTACTTTCCCCGTCGGAACGGTAGTCAGTGAGATATACGTTTTTTCAGACGGCGACATTCCCGATTGGGTACAGATGTGGCAGCCCCCCCATGAAAAGGCGGATCTGCTCCTTATACCTTCTCACGGAGGAGACGAGCACGTATTTTTTGCAGGTGTCATCCCTTATTACGCTGTTGAACGCGGCATGAACGTGCAGGTCGCATATCTTGTAAAAGGCAATGATTCCCACGAGCGCCCCCATGAGATATTGAGCGGTCTGTGGAAAGCCGGTATCCGTAATTATCCCGTCTTTTCCGATATTCCCGAGGTATCTGCCACAGCCAATGACAGAACAGACGCAAAAAACTATGCACTTGATGCATACGGAAGACTCGGATACAACTTTGATCATTTTGTACAGTACATTACCGAGTGTATACGCAGATTCAAGCCCATTGTTATCGTTTCTCACGATAGCGACGGAGAGAACGGCAACGGAACTCACGTAATATGTGCAGATGCTATAGCTGAGTCATTGAACTGCTCTCTTAACGATGGTAAATACCTTGACAGCGTAGAAAAGTACGGTACTTGGATGCCCGAAAAGGTTTATCTACACCTATATTCAGAAAACAAGGTGACTATTGATGTGGACAAGCCCTATGAAAGTCTTGGCGGTAAGACACCCTTTGAGGTATCGAGAGAAGCATTTGAATGTCATAAAACACAGCTTTGGACTTGGTTTGATTGGATGTTCGGTTCAGCATCCTCACCTATCAATAAGGCAAGTGAGATAGAAAAGCATTCACCTTGTAAGTACGGTCTTTATCATTCAACTGTAGGGAATGATAAACCGGGTGGAGATTTCTTCCAGAATACGAAATCACATGCGGAAAAGGAGCATGATCTGGAAACCCAGACCGTAGGTACGATAGCCCCTGTTGAAACGCTTCCGTCGGAATTGGTAGTGCCCGGAATTGATACAAAAGATGAATCTGCCGATGAGACTGAAGCTGATAAGTCGGAACCTAAGTCTCCCTTAAAGATCGACAAAAAATTCGTTACGGTTGCTATAGTTCTTGTTGCGGTAGGTATCTGTATTGCGGTGATCATATTCACCGTTGCATCCTCCAAAACAAACGTCAGAACAAGAAAGCGCAGACAGGCAGAACGCAGAAACAGAAATAAGTGATCTTCAGTATGATGTTGTCGTTTAATTATCTAAAGTATAATGCATTTACTGACATTTAGAAAGGAATCTGTATTTTATGATTACAGAAAAAATAGCCGTAATTATTCCCGCATACAAGCCTGATGAAAAATTACTTGCAACTCTTTCTTCCCTTGCTGAAACAGGTTTTAAAAAGATACTTGTCATCGATGACGGAAGCGGCGCTGATTTTGAACCTATATTCGAACAGGTAAAAACAATACCGGAATGTATTCTCCTGAGACATGAGGTAAATAAAGGAAAGGGTGCAGCACTTAAAACAGCGTTCAGATATTTCCTTGATAACCTTTCCGACATGGAAGGCGTAGTTACTGCTGATGCCGACGGTCAGCACCTTACGAAGGATATTGTTGCTACCTCAGAAAAGATGCTTAAGACAGGCAAGGTCATTCTCGGCTGTAGAGACTTTTCACAGAAGGACGTACCTCCGAGAAGCAGAACGGGTAACAGAATTACCTCTGCTGTTTTTAAAATTTTCTTCGGAATGAATATCACCGATACCCAGACAGGACTTCGCGCATTTCCCGGGAAATATCTGCCTTCAATTCTGAATGCAGACGGTGACAGATATGAGTATGAGACCAATATGCTCTTCCTCATGAATAAGCAGAATATTCCTTATGATGAAGTAAAGATAGCTACAGTTTACATAGAAGAGAACAAGTCATCTCATTTCAGAGTTGTAAGAGACAGTCTCAGAATATATTCACTCATCATAAAGTATCTCTTTAGTGCAGTAGCTGCTGTGGTAGTTGACCTTGGAGTATTCACAGCCATAAACGTTTCGGGTTTGTTTGCGTTTATGTTCCCCTATGAGCTGGTAGTTCCGAAGATTATAGCCAGAATACTGTCTTCACTCTGTAATTATACAATGAATGCTAAGTTTGTCTTTAAAGACAAGATGAATAAGTCAACCTTAGTTAAGTATTATATACTTGCAGTTGTTCAATTAGCAGTAAATACGGCAGCACTTACTTTGATTTCACATCTGATTGATCTGAGTAATCTTAAGGGGCTCGAAACTATTTTGGATTTCGCAGTTCAGATGCTTATCTACCCCATCAGCTTCCGTATCCAGCACAAGTGGGTATTCAACAGTAAAAGGTAACAGCATCAAAGCTATCGTAATTTGAATTTGATTTTAAAAGGAAAAATATAAATGGATTTTTTAAATAATTTTGAGCTTGGTTTTCTAGATTTCATAAGAGAGAACATCGCGTGCTCATTTCTTGATAAAGTAATGCCCATAATTACGTCCCTTGCTGATGCAGGTATATTTTGGATCGTGATTGCGGTAGTTATGCTTTGTTTCAAGAAAACGAGAAAAACGGGTCTTACTGTCGGCATTGCTCTCATTTTCGGTCTTGCCATAGGAAACGGCATGTTAAAACCCCTCATCGGTAGAGTTCGTCCCTATGACGTTAAGGGTATTGAACCGATTATAGAAAAGCTTCACGACGGCTCTTTCCCATCAGGACATACCCTCGCTTCATTTGAAGCAGCGGGAGCGCTTATGCTCCGCGATAAGCGATTTGGTATTCCGGCTCTTATTTTGGCTGTAGTTATCGCTTTCTCGAGACTTTATCTTTACGTACACTATCCCACAGACGTTCTTGGTGGTATTGTTTTAGGTTTGCTTTTTGCTTTCCTTGCATATCTTGTTGTAAACGCTATTTATAAGAAATTCGGATGGGATAATAACAGCGAGATCAAAATTGACTAAATTATAAAAATATACAAACGAAGGTTAGGAATTGACAGATGAAAAAAAGCGGAACGGGTGTTTTTAAATTCGTTTATTTTATATATCTGTGTGTTCTTCTGCTCGTAAGCATTTGCTGTATTGCATACGTTGGATCATTGCTTACTGATTACGAAGAAGCACAGCCTGAACGCCGTGTCAGCGAAGCTGTGGAATTAATGTCTCGTGATGCCGCGGACGGTACTATCTGGAACAGCATATCTTTCCCACAGGTTGAACCCGGAAAATTTGAAAAGGACGTTGATCTTCAAAAGATATACACATATCTGCTGAAGGCAGGGAACCTTGATTTTTCACCGAAGGTAGGTGTGAATGAGGAAGGAAAGCTAATTTATAATATCGAGTCTGACGGATTCATTCTTGCAGAGGTCGTCCTTAAGGCGGTAGGTGAGCCTGTGACAAAGCTTGCCGTGTTCAACTACCAGGAGTGGAAGGTCGCCTCCGTACGCCCCATTCTCGAAGCGCGCGAGTATACCCTTTCCGTGCCTGCGGACTTTAAGGTTGCTCTCAATGGGGTTGAACTTTCTGAGGATGAAGTTATGACCTCAACTGAATCGGGTATTGACTATAAGGTTACAGGTCTTTATATGAAGCCAAGCTTCAAAATTTCCGATAAGGCGGGAAACGTTGCTAAGTATTCCATCAAGGGTGGACGTGTTATACCTGAGCTTTATAATTATACTCTGACTCTTCCTTCAAGTCTTACAGTTAAGCTCAACGGCGAACTCCATGACGGAGAAAAGCTTTCCGATGGTCGTATTAAGCATGATATTCGCCTGCTGACCAAGCCTGAGGTTAAAATATCAGATCTCTTTGGAAATATCGTGAACTATGAAGGTGGAAATGATCTGCCCCTTACTTATATGAATCTTAAGACTACCGATAAGCATACAGTGAGTGTTGCCGGTTCTTCTGTCCCTGCAGCTGCAGTAACCGATGCTGCAAACAGCGATTTTGAAGCATTCAGCGCGTATGTTGAAGGCCTACCTAAGATCAAAGAATATAACATTGCGATACTCAAGAAAGATGCCGATATCGTCATAAAGGATGAGTCAGGTGCCGTAATTGAATTCGAAAAGGGAACAAGAAATCTTGATCTTACTGCAATTACGGGTCTTGACAGCATACCGGCAAATATTTCTGCCGAGGTAGACGTTCTTCAGATAGCTAAGAACTGGAGCCTTTTCACCTCTCAGGACATGTCCTTTAATGAAGTTGCAAAGTCTCTCATTAAATCGTCATATCAGTATCAGGTTGCAACCAAGTATGCGAACGGTATCGATATTACCTTTACAAGTGTACATACTCTTATGGATCCTCCTTTTACTGACGAAAGTGTAAAGAACTTCGTACAGTATACGAACGATTGTTTCTCTGTTGACATTAGCTTTGTAAAGCATATGCTTCTGTCTGATGGTCAGACCATTGACGTTCCCATGAACGATACTTGTTTCTTTGTAAAGTATGACGATCCCGATAATTATAATGATACTCTCTCATGGAAGCTTGTTGGTATGAAGGCGGTGGTAAACGATGCAGAATAATCAGTATACAAGAGGGAATATGCCGAATTCACGGTTCTCACAACCTAACAAAATACCGCAACGCAAAAGAAGACGAAACAATACCTCCCTTCTGAAGAAGATAGGTATGTGGATACTTAAAGGACTTGCAGTGCTTCTGACTCTTGTTTTGGTCATTGCGGCAACTTTATTTATCTCTTTGAAGATGATCTGTTCCGACGCATATCCTGCGGCACAGCAGATGTTTGTAACAACTATCCTTGAAACGGGTCAGCTTAAATTTCTCGCGTCATGGTTCCTCAGCGCAGATGAGATTCAAGCTATCGTTGACAAAAACTCTATGAAAGAGTTTAACGAAGAGGTTGACGATGGTCTTATTCAGATCGGTTCTTCCGGTAACGTAAGTATTGACGGAGATGCTCCTGCGGTAAACGAGGAGCCTATTGAGATTGTCGAGGTATCCGGATCTACATTCTTCGGTAACCTCATGATAGTAAAGGATCCCTCACGAGTAAGCCTTGCGACTATCTATCCCTGGCGTGACGTTGGAGTCACCCTTGACCAGCTTGTCAAGGACGCAGGAGCCATCGGCGGTATCAATGGCGGACTCTACAATTCATCCAATAACAGCGGAGGCAGACCATACGGTGTTATCGTATCTGGCGGTGAGATTCAGATGAACGATCCCCAGTCACATACGGGTCTTGTGCTCATCGGTCTTACAAATGATAACATACTGCAGATCATTGATATCGCAGGCATGACACCTGCCGATATTGAAGAGCTTGTTGTAGAAAAGGGAATAAGAGACGCCGTCACCTTCCAGGAAGAGGCGAGTGATGCCAACAACCACTTCGTTCAGCTTATCATCAACGGTGAGGCAAGAGAGCTTAACGGTATGGGTAGCGGACTTAATCCCCGTACAGCAATCGGTCAGCGTGCAGACGGTGCTATTCTGATGCTCGTAACCGACGGACGCGGAAAAGCGGGACATCTCGGCGCATCCGCATCCGACCTTATAGGCATCATGACCGAGTACGGTGCGGTTAACGCGGCAAATCTCGACGGCGGTAGCTCATCATGTATGTACTACGATAACGAGTATCTTATGACAAGCGTTACGTTCTACTACTCAAATTCTTCATGGAAGCTCCCCGCAGGCTTTGTGGTTAAATAATTTATTACGAAAGGTTATGATCGTATGCCTGAAAAAATTAAAGATCTTTTAAGAAGCAAGTGGATACGACTACTTTTGATTATTCCTTTTTTAGCCCTTGCCACTTTTATCACGTGGCCTTTGCCTGCATTAATATTCGGCGACCCTATACTTAAAGCTTTTGTCTTTATCAAATTGTATTGGAGAACGCTGATAGTATTTGTACTGTTCGCCTGTGCGGTGGTGTTGTTCATCATCTATCTGTGGCCGCTAGTCAAGTGTCTGTTACGGAAGATGTATACTTATATTTCACTCCGCAGAGCATGCAGGGATTATAAATATAAGTATAAAACAGTTCGTTTCCCATTTGCGTCTTTTAAAGGCTTACATAAACGCGAAGACGTAAAAATAATTACACCCAAAGAAACATACGCGCTCCACTTTGTTGACGTGATTTATCCTTCAAGAAGTGTTATTACTGTTTCGTCTTCGGAGTATTCGGTAACGAAGAAAGCGCTGAAGAAAAAAGCGAAAAAAGTTAAAGAGCCGAAAAACTTTGTCATTCCCGATTTTTCGGCTGACACAGATGTGAAGCACGTATTTTTGGTTAGCTCCTCGAAATGCGAAGCGCGCATAATAAGAGGGACGGGTAACGAGATCCTTGCAAACGGCGATAAGTTTAATTCGATGATGTTTTTCCATGCCGACGGCTTTGTGAGATTCTTAAAGCGATAATATTAAAACGGCTGACACAAGTTACGTAAGCTTGTGCCGGCCGTTTTGCGTTTAATTCATTTATTCTTTCGGTTCTAAATCTATAAATACTATAGTTTTACTATTCATCCCGTATACCAAAGTTCCATAATGGTTTCCGCGGGTGAGAGCTTTGTTATATGGATTGTATTCATCATTGCCGCTGTCACGAAAAATACAGTCATAGTAATTATTTCTTTCATAAGGTATTTTAGAGATATTTTCTGACAAGACGACCATAGTGTTGCGTTTAGTCAAAAAACTATGGTGTGGTTCGCCTTTTATATAAAACTCTCCTTCGTATGTAACAAAACTCTCACTATCAATGTCTTTAACAATATCGTTAGAAACTGTAGAAAATTGATACAGTATGAGGATACCAAATATTACGAATACTATTGAAAATAATACGCATTTAGTTATACACATTGATTTTTCTTTAGAAGCATCAAATGGTTTAAAAGTCTTTTTGCGTTTTTTATACTTGTTAGTCAAGGATGCTGTCTTTCTTTTTTTATAAAGCCAAACAGTGTAAATTATACTTGAAAAGAAAAGCAGGATCAATAACAACTCGAACATTATTGTTTGAAAACAATAATGCCTATAAATATCACTTAATATATCTGAGTAGTTCATAAGTTATCCCCATTTAAACCTTAGTCGATCTATTGACATAATAATTCACAACTGAAAATAGCTTCCTGACGGGACAAGTACACGTTCGAGAATTATTTGGATCAATTTATTAAATCATCAACACCGTGGATATCGTCCATCTTTTCGTTGTAAGCTTTCCATGCATCGGATACTTGTGACCATTCTTCAGCAGTAAGCTTGAAGTGCTTGAAATCGGATATATAGTAAAGATCGGGTATTCCGTAATCAGCCTGACCAAGTAAGAATCTCATAACGTCGCGGTTGGTGGAGACAGCGCCGCCGTCCATATCGATAAGGGAAGATGGCAGGGCAGTACCCCAGATCTTTGCTCTGTGAGCAAATTCCTCGAGCGTTCTGCGGTTCTTTGCATCGTAGTCATGCAGACGGGCGTGATCGACGATGCTATCGAACATGGGATGAGCGGGACTTGCGTTGATGACTGCGTGAGGCTTTGCTTCCTTGGCTACGTCGTGGATGAGCTTGATGTATTCGTATATCAGCTCAGCACCGTATTTGGAGCTGTGAGAGAGGGCCTTGCGTCCGCGGGGCCAACGGAATCCGAAGTCTACCTTGAGTCCGTCAGCGTTATAGCAACCTTCGTCAGAGGAAATGAGCCTGTGCACCGTTTCCTTGAGCATTTCTCTGAATCCGGGATGTGACGGGTCTGCCTCATACACTTTTTCGATCTCGTCGTAAACACAGTATTCGTGAGGAACACACTCGTTTTCTTCAGGCCACAGCCTGAACCATAGGAACGTGTGTATTCCGCGTTCTCTGCGGTTTTCATCGATAAAACCGCGAAGATCGGGCCACTTATCAGTATTTACCGTAGCAGTTCCGTAATCCGTCATCCATTTATCGTCAATTATTAGAATGTTCGGATGAACGTCTCTTTCATCGAACTTGCGGAGCATATTGCGGTAAAGGGACTCCTTAGCCATGTCTGTTATCCTGACCCCCGGTTCTCCCGAAGCCTGCTGCTCAAACCATCCGCAGGCAATGGGACCGTACCAGAAACGGGGACGTTTTATAACGCTGTTCTTTTCACAGATACCGTTTTCAAAATAATAGTCACGGTACTTTTCACAGGCGTTGTAATAGCTGTCAGCCGTAGTGATGACAACCTTTGGAGCAGTCCAGCAACCGTCAACGTGGGTGTGACCGTCCTGGTCTGTGGTGAAATACATGTCGGGGTCATACACAAGCTTTGTGAAGTTGTGCTCGCCCATTTCTGCCACAACACTAAAAGACAGTATCTCGTTTATTCCCGCAGTCTTAAACGCGTGAAGGAACATGGTGGGAACTGTAAGAGTAGAATTTACTCCCTTTTCGCGGTCTGCGCGGTATGTAGCTTCCTCACCCATTTCGTAAATGTTGGGATAGAAGCCTTCGTAGAAATCCTGACTGCCCTTCACCTGTTTAACCTTGTCGTCTGTTTGCTTATTATACGTGAAATATTTCACAGAATCTACGTTACCCTTGCCTTTAACGGTTACGGTAAATTCCGCACGGTCTTCGTAGCAGGTGAGATGGCAGAGCTTTTCTTCCCACAGATTACTTTTTGTTTTCCATTCGAATACTGCAGGGCATTCGGATTTTTGGCAGAAGCAAATGGCTGCTTCGTCAATGTCTGCATAACAACCGTCCTTAGTTTCGTTTGTCACGTCAAGTATACATCCGGGTATAAGACGTGCAACCGACTCTCCGCTGAGGAAAACGTCGATCATATCAGCTGAAACGTTTAAAGCATAAACCGATGTTGATATATTGAAACATACGTTGGTTTCGGTTATATTCATATTGGTTATGATCTCCTAAAAGGTATTTTTTGTATTACATGTATTCAACGAGTCTGCGTCCCACCTTGGAAGGCCCCTGGGGAAGTCTCTTTTCAACAGGCAGCATTTCATCAAAGCTAAGCGGAGAATGTGGCTCCTGCTGATACCAATACACGGTAGATGCTACGTCGTCACACTCATTGCGGTCGTTTGCGTGACCTGTCTCGATGCTGACTCTGATCTTATTTTCAAAAGGAATCGGGTCTGCAATGTGGAAACGGTAAACTACCACCTTTCCGTTACAGTTGTGAGCTCTTGCGAAGAAATGATCCTCGCACCAAGGCTCACCGCAGTATGCGTTGTGAGTCTTCTGCATACCCCAAGCGTGACAGAAATAGTCCTCACTGCCCGTGCCGTGAAGGTCAGGAGGCCATGTGCCTCCGCATTCGGGAGTGCCCTCGGGTCTGTCGATGAAGATCATGTCATCACCCTCGCCCCACCAATCACCGGCGCGGTTATCAACGCTCATGTTTACGCCAAGGTAGTTTCCCTTGCCCTCAGCATACAGGATACGGTAGTTGTACTTATCAGTAAGATTACGTCCCTCAATCATTTCATCATAAAGCGGATCCCCCTCTACCTTGGGAAGGGTAACGGGATTCTCTCTTTTCCATGAAGCATGGAACGTAAAAGTATCCTCGGGAAGGCTTTCAAATTCCGACCAGTCGATGTAAAAGTAAAGACTGATTGGCAAGTCCTGCTCCGACACAAATTCAATACGCGCAGAGCTTCTGAATGGCATGGGTATCCAGCAGTTAAGAGCGACTCCCTGACCGATTCTGTCAGGGTCGTTATTTACCGAAGTTGAAAAACAAGCGCTTGTGTGCTCATATGAACGGCAATGACCGAGACCGAAGAAGTCACCGACCGGGCATTCTACGGAAGGTTTTTCTTCGCCGTCCCAATACATACGGATAAGATTACGTCTGAGGTAGAATTCTTCCTCCGTAGCGATAGCCATCCAAATGTGGCGTATCTTTCCGGTTGCCTTAACATCGAAAATAGTCTTGGCAGTGTGGGGCGGGATCGGAACCGTGTCTGCATTACCTCCGGAGCGGTCGTAACTGCTCTCGCGTCTCGCCTTGAAGGGAAGAGGACGGGTAAGATCATCAAGCTTTATCATAATTATACCTCTTAAGCGTTAATAATTTCGCTCTCTCCGTTCCAAATGATCTCAACTGTCACGGGAATGTCACTCTTAATATGTACAACGGGCTTTTCATCAGCAGAGTTTCTTGCTTCACAGATGAGATCAACCGTTGCGTCTCCGAGAGGATACTGCTCAATACCGTGTCTCTCACATCTGTTTACGTGCCATGTGATCTTTCTTGCCTGAGCATCGGGCTTGATGCCGAATATGTACTCAAACATGATTGAGATAGGAGCAAGACCTGTCCAGCCTACGAAGTCACGACGTGCGTCGCCCTTTGCAGCCTTTTCGGGAGCGTAGTTCTCGAATACTGTATCTTCTTCGTTGAATACTTTAACTACGTTATCAACGTAATCGCAAGCGATCTCGTAAGCAAGCTTGTGGTATCCGTGCTTTTCAAGTCCTTTAAGAACCATATAGTTTGTGGGAGCCCATACAGCACCCTTCCAATAACCGCCGGTCTTAGCGTCATATTCGGGATGGTCGGCAGAAAGCGTAGGTACTCTGTTGGGACGCTTAAATTCCTTCTCGTTGTCGAGGTGAGCTACGAATGCGTCACGGCGCTCCTCGGGAACGAGATTCGCAAGGAGTGTCCAATATGCACCGACAGTCTTAACACCTGAGAGAGAGCCGTCACGGTTCTTGTCGTAATAGAACGCGTCCTTATCACTCCACATGGTGTTGTTAACGGTATTACTCAGAAGCTCGTGCTCCTCATAAAGATCTGCAACATCCTTTTCTCTGCCAAGTATCTTTGCCATTTTGATAAGGATGTCGGCACTGAGATACTGCTGAGCGCAGGTATCTATCCAGCTCATGAAGCCATGTGAGAATTTTTCGTTGTACTTTTTTTCTACTCGAGGCTGGTTATCCATACCGCAGGCGAATCCGCAGCTCCAGTAGCTTCCGTCAGGCCATGAACGGTTCAGTCTGAACCACTGATGGTACGCAAGCAGCGGATCGAATACGCGTGAAAGTCTGTTCATATTACCCGTTGACTGGAAATATTCCCATTCTGCCCAGGGAAGAACGTTGGGACCTGTTGACGCAGGATCATCACGGCTCCACTGTTCACCGTTTTCAGCCTCACAGATCTCGCGGCAGATAAAGCCATCCTTGTGCTGATGTGAGTACATATTGTCAAGTGTACGCTGGAAATCAAAGATACGGCTTCCGTATTTACCGAACATTACGATGAAGGAAGAATCCCACATGAAAAGGAATCCGTTAAAAGCTGTATCGATAAAGTTAGAAACGAATCCTGCATCGGGGTTAGCTTTTCTGAGGTTTCTGAAAGCAATCTCCCAAGTTTTGTTATAACACTTAATAGCATCCTCATGACCGTCCCATACGGGGCGGGGAAGTCTGTGCTTTTCATTTTCGTAAAGGGGAAGCTCGTCGGTCTGTACCTCTTGACCAATGAACGTGTTGTTATTTACGAAATCATTGATGTTGTAAACCAAGTTTCCGTTTACTTGAAAAAGTCTGCGTTCTGACATATCTGAAGTCCTCCTGATATGATAAAATATTACAACACTATTGTATAATTTTTTTGCGATTTTGTCAATACTGCCGTTATAAACTTACTATAAATAAAACAATTCAAATATTCATGAAATTTCCTTTTATGTCTTGAAACGTGGCGCAATTTATGATAAAATGAATCTGTATGCAGATTTCCTTACGATCGCATACACAAATAAGTTTAAAACAGTACGAAAGGCTATTACATATTATGAAACTCGGAATTATCGGTTTGCCCAACGTCGGCAAAAGTACACTTTTTAACGCTATCACTGGTGCAGGTGCTGCAAGCGCAAACTATC
>JAZUBZ010000009.1:0-4719 GCA_045638805.1 Eubacteriales bacterium | reverse complement strand
CTGAGGGGATGTTTTGTGTGGCTTTTAGCATCTTTACAACCCCTTCGCCTCGTACCTCGGCACCTCCCCTTACACAGGGGAGGCATCTGTTTTGTTCGCTTTGTCTATTTTGCTATATGCCTTTTTGCAATTTCACTTTGTCAGCGGTCTGAGAACGGTTCTTGCGAACCGTTCTTCTCATGCTTGTGTTTTACTTTATCTCTTCGAAATCTGAAGCACCGTGCTTGCAAAGGGGACAAATGTAGTCCTCGGGAAGCACGTCTCCCTCGTAAACGTAACCGCAGATCTTGCATACAAAGCCGCGTTTTTCGGCAGCAGGCCTCGGTTTTACGTTCTCGAAGTAGTAGCTGTAGGTCATAGTCTCAGCGTCGGAAATAACTCTCGCCTCGGTCACGTCGCAGATAAACATACCGTGTGTACCCAGATCAACGTACTGGAATACCTTCAGTGACATGAATGCGTTGATATATCTGGGGAGGAACACAAGTCCGTTGTCGCTTCTGAGAGGTTCACAGCCTTCAAACTTATCGGTGTTTCTGCCGCTCTTGAAGCCGAATGTCTCAAACACCTTGAAGGGTGCATCAACGGTAAGGCAGTTTACGTTCATAATGCCCGTCTGCTTGATAACGTGATGGGAATAGTTATCCTTGTTGATGGTAACGGCAATTCTGTTGGGAGTATTCGTTACCTGAGACACGGTGTTAACGATAAGTCCGTTATCGCGCACACCGTCGTTGGACGTTACAACGTACAGACCGTAGCCGATCTTAAAGAGAGCGGTCATATCGTGCTTGTCTACCTTCTCACCGTCGCGTGCGGTATATTCTGCACAAAGCTCGTCAGCGAGAGCGTCGATCTGGCTTCTGCTCTCGTCACTGAGTGCTGACTTAACGGTTACGGTAGTGTCAGCGAAGGTGATATTCTTACTCTTTTCAAACTTCGCGCGCATTACCTTTGCCGCCATAGGCGCCCATGAACCGTTTTCTACGAAGGCAATAGTGCGCTTCTGGTAGTTTCTTTCAACAAGTCCGTGGATAAATGTGTTCATAAAGGGGAACACGTCTGCATTGTAGGTCGTGGACGCAAGAACAAGCTTTCCGTAACGGAATGCGTCCTCAATAGCCTCTGCCATGTCAACTCTCGCAAGGTCGTTTACCACAACCTTGGGACAACCTCTTTCGCGAAGCTTCTGTGCGAGAAGCTCAACGGCACGGCGGGTATTGCCGTAAACGGAGCAGTACGCGATAACGATACCGTCGCTTTCAACCTCATAAGAAGACCATGTATTGTACAGGTCAAGATAGTATCCCAGATTTTCTGTAAGGATGGGGCCGTGGAGGGGGCAGATCTTTTCGATATCAAGACCTGCAGCCTTCTTAAGAAGTGCCTGTACCTGCGCGCCGTACTTCCCTACGATACCGATGTAGTAACGGCGAGCCTCACAAGCCCAGTCCTCATCTGCATCAAGTGCGCCGAATTTTCCGAAACCGTCAGCGGAGAAAAGAACCTTGTCAAGGCTGTCGTAAGTAACTATAACCTCGGGCCAGTGTACCATAGGTGCTGTAACGAAGGTAAGTGTATGCGCACCAAGGCTCAGTGTGTCACCCTCGCCTACAACGATACGGTTATCTGCGAAATCCGTGCCGAAGAAGTTCTTCATCATCGCAAAAGCCTTTGCGGAGGAAACCACTGTAGCATTCGGGTACGCCGCCATAAAGCTCATGATGTTTGCGGAGTGGTCGGGCTCCATGTGCTGAATTATAAGATAGTCGGGAGCTTTGCCGTCCACAGCGTCTCTGATGTTGTCGAGCCACTCATGGGAGAATCGCGCGTCAACTGTGTCCATAACTGCGCACTTTTCGTCACGAATAACGTATGAATTGTACGCCATACCGTTTGGCACGTCATACTGACCTTCAAACAGGTCGATATCGTGGTCGTTTACTCCAACGTAAAGAATGTCTTTTGTGATATTCATAAATGTATTCCTTTACTGTAGTTAGTTTACACTTCCGATATTAACGGAAAGATATTTTATAGATTTATTATAATATGTAAACACAGTTTTGTCAAGAAAAACTGTGTTTATGTCAGGAATCAAAGCGTAAATTCAATATTTTCGGTTACTATATTTAATATAGAAAAGAGTAAGTACCGAATGGGTATATCCATCCGAAATACATCTCTATCAAGTCCATAATTATCTTTATTTTCCAAGGCATGATATACGTGTCACCGTATTATATAATGTAAGCTATCCATCCGCAATGCTTTTTCTCTAATATCACTTCTAACTTTCAGTCAAGACCACCGGTTGAACCGGTTGCTTGCACAGCCCCTATAAGGGGGTATTACCGTCTTAGTCCCTAAAAGGGACTCTGAAACTATATTATCGCATCACACGCACTGTCACCCGTAAACGGGTAGTTATACAAGGCTCCCCTGTGTAAGGGGAGCTGTCAGTGCACTTCGCGTAGCGAATGTGCTTCTGACTGAGGGGTTGTTATATAAATATACTATCACAATCCCTCCGCTTTTTGCTGCTCCACGATCTTCCTTCCCCCGGTAGAACCGGGGGGATTTCCACGCCTATAAAGGCACCAATAAACGAAAACCGCCTCTTACGAGACGGTTTTCGTTTATTTACTTCTTCATATCAACCTTGATGTCCTCGAAGGTATCTGTGATATCTTTTTCGGGAGCCTTTGTGATAAGACTTACAACGATAATGAGAACGAGGGAGAGGATAAAGGAGGGCAAAAGCTCATAGATTGCGAACACTCCGCCCAGCTTTGCGATAACGAACTTCCAAAGGAAGACCATAACGCCACCGCCTATCATACCTGCAAGTATTCCCTGCTTGGTCGCTCTCTTCCAGAAGAGTGCGCAGAGCATTGCGGGGCCGAACACCGCACCGAAGCCCGCCCAAGCGAAGGATACTACGCGGAACACGGAGCTTGTGGGGTCAGCCGCGATGAAGATCGCGATGATGGAAATAACGATAACGGATACTCTTGCAAGGATCATGGACTTCTTCTGAGAAAGCTTCACGCCGAAGGTCTCAACGAGAAGGTCCTGAGACACGCTGGACGCCGCAGCAAGAAGCTGAGAGTCAGCGGTAGACATAGTAGACGCAAGGATACCTGAGAGGATGATACCGCCGACGAATGCGGGGATCCAGCCGAATGAGCTGAGGTGTTTTGCGATGTCAACGATGATAGTCTCACCTGCGGACGCATTTTCGTAAGTGGGAAGGATACCCTTCTGCATGAGAGAGTAGCCGACAACACCGATGAGTACAGCGATGCCCATGGAGATAACTACCCAAACGGACGCTACGCGGCGAGAGATCTTCAGCTTGCTGTCATCTTCGATCGCCATAAAGCGGAGGAGGATGTGGGGCATACCGAAGTAACCGAGACCCCAAGCGAGAGTGGATGCAACGGGAAGAGCGCCGTAGCTGCCTGTTTCACCTGTTGCAACGCTATAACCCTTGAAGAGGTCAAGGAAACCGGGGAGAGTCTTAACGTTGTCGATAACGTTACCGAAGCCGTGGGTGATACCCTCACCGAAGCCGAGAACAACGAGAAGAGCGATGGTCATAACGATGCTCTGAACGAAGTCGGTTGTGGAAGCTGCGAGGAATCCGCCGAGGGTACAGTAAGCGATGATAACTACTGCGCTGATGACCATAGCGAGCATATAGTCCATGCCGAAGAGGGAGCCGAAGAGCTTACCGCAAGCGGCAAAGCCGGACGCAACGTAAGGCACGAAGAACACGATGATCATTACTGCGGAAATGAGAGTGATCATACGGGACTTGTCGCCGAAACGCTTAGAGAAGAAGTCGGGAAGAGTGAACGCGCCGATCTTTGCGCTGTAAAGGCGGAGGCGGCGAGCCACGATAAGCCAGTTAATGTATGTACCGATAGCGAGACCGATGGCTGTCCAGGAAGCCTCAGCAAGGCCGCCCATCATAGCAACTGCAGGAAGGCCCATGAGGAGCCATCCGCTCATGTCTGATGCCTCTGCGCTCATGGCTGTCACGAGAGGACCCAGTGTTCGACCGCCGAGGTAAAAGTCGTCAGTGGTCTTATTCTTTTTGCTCACGGCAAATCCGATACCGAGCATCATTGCCATATAAGCAAAAATAGTAACGAGAATGATTATATTTGAAGTAATCATACTTAATCTCCTTTGCAAAAATAAAAGATATCACCTATTGTAGCAAAAAATGTCACCTTTGTAAAGGGGGTTATGAAATTTTACTGTAATTATTTCGCAAAAATATGCAGTGTTTTGAGAAAATATACAAGAAGCAAAACGGTGCGCTTTCTATCCATGGCTCCCTCCGAGAGGGAGCTCCCGCGTAGCGGGTGAGGGAGAGCGCGTAACTCACGCCCCGCACAAACCCCACATAACCGCACCTACGTGCAGTGCGAACATATCTCTCTACCCTTCGCGTAATATGCCGCCCCCCAAACATCGTAGGGGATGGATACTGCACATTCGCTTTGCGAAGTGCGCCCTCCCGCATCCGAACGCCTCCCGCCCCCACGTCACCACACCTACGTGCGGTGCGAACATACCACTCTAACCTTCGTTCCCATCCCGCTTTTTTCGTGAAAAAAGACGGCACCAAAAAAGCCTTCAGGGCCTCATGCGCCGGCCCAGAAGCTTACCCGCTTGGCGATGTCCAAAAACCTCCCGCGGCAGTCT
>JAZUBZ010000008.1:0-4009 GCA_045638805.1 Eubacteriales bacterium | reverse complement strand
CGCAAGTCTTGAAAACGCAAGCATCAAGGATATCGCACCCACGGTCACAGCGCTTCTCGGCGTTGATGCCGATCCCGAATGGGAAGGGAAGAGTCTGATTTCCTGATCCCGACCTCTTAAAACATTTGAACGTATTTATAAAAAATCATTAACGAATTTTGAATTTATGCCCAAATTCCTTTACAATCCCGAAGAGAAATGGTATAATAGAGAAAAATCGGAATCCAAGAACAAATACGGAAAAATCTTTCATAAAGAACAAAGATATCAAGCAAACGGGAGGTAAGGTATGAATACGAAAATTCTGATTGTTGATGACGATCCGCATATCAGCGAAGCATTGAGATTATATTTGGAAAAAGAAGGACACGAGGTAAAGAACGCATACGACGGCGTAGACGGCATCGCCTGCTTCAAGTCGTACGAGCCCGATCTCGTGCTTCTCGATATCATGCTCCCCAAGAAGGACGGCTGGCAGGTATGCCGCGAGATCCGCGAATCATCCTCCAAGCCTATCATCATGATCACTGCTAAGGGCGAGGTATTCGACAAGGTACTCGGTCTTGAGCTGGGTGCTGACGATTTCGTCGTAAAGCCTTTCGATATGAAGGAGCTTTCCGCGCGTATCAAGGCAGTTCTCCGCAGATATGCGGCTCACGACAATCAGAACGAGGACGAGGTCATCAAGTTTGAAAACATTGAAATAAGTCTTCAGAAGTACGAATTAAAGCTTAACGGTAAGCCCGTTGACATCCCCCCCAAGGAGCTTGAGCTTCATTATTTCCTTGCTTCAAACTTCAACCGTGTATTCACACGCGACCAGCTTCTTGACAAGGTATGGGGCTTTGACTATCTCGGTGATTCCCGTACCGTTGACGTGCATGTTAAGCGTCTTCGCGAGAAGCTTGAAGGTGTGTCCGATAAGTGGTCTCTCAAGACTGTCTGGGGCGTTGGATATAAGTTCGAGCACGTACAGTAATTTTTTCAAATAACCGTTGCGGGATCTCCGCAACGGTATTTGTGATTTATCTTACAAAAGTAATGTCCTCTGAAGGAGGTACCGCTTATGTTTAAAAGCGTATTTATAAAATACGTAACTGCGTTTCTGCTCATCAATATTTCCTGTATGATAATACTCACGACGATCATTACTTCACTTATAAATTCTTACAATGCTGACGTCAGAGCTACTACACTTCACAGGGCGGCTGAGTACGTCTCTGAATATGCCAAAGAGCAAATCGAGATTGCAGATCATAAAAGTATATCCGATTACGTAGCGCTTCATCCGGAGACAGTACACAGTTTTCTTGAGATAATGGGTATCAATATTGATAATCTTATCATGCTTGTTTCAGATGAAAAAGGATCCATAATACTGTCAGGCGGATCTGATGAGGCAATGATGGTAACTAAAAAAGCTTGTAATTTTGTCGACGGGAATTCGAATATCTATATTTCCGACGATCTGCTTGCTTCCCTGATGTCAGGAGATAAGATCGAGGAGGTATCCGATCTTAACGGTATCTTCTCCGAAAGCTATGACATACACTCCGTACCGATACTTTCTTCCGACGGAGCGTACTTGGGTGCTGTCCACGCCTGTTCCGTTACTTCGGGACTCAATATTCTTCTCAACCGTACGGTAAAAACTATATTTATGTCCACGATATGGATAATGCTTGCAATGCTTGTTGTCGTATACTTCATCAGCGAGAGACTCGTATCCCCCATAAAGGCAATGAGCCGTGCGGCAAAAATGTTTGCAAAAGGTCAGTTCGATGTGCGTATTCCCGTATACGGTGACGATGAGGTCGCTGAGCTTGCAACCGCATTTAATAATATGGCATCTTCCCTCTCCACCAACGAAGAAATGCGCAGAGTATTCCTGGCAAACGTTTCCCACGACCTCAGAACCCCCATGACAACCATTTCAGGCTTTATCGACGGCATTCTGGACGGCGCGATTCCTCCTGAAAAGCACGAATATTATTTGGGTGTTATTGCTTCAGAGGTCAGACGTCTTTCACGACTCGTATCTTCCCTTCTTGATATTTCAAAAATACAGGCAGGTGAACGTAAATTCACAAAGATATCCTTTGACATTTGCGAAATGTGCCGTCAGGTGCTTATATCGTCAGAGCAGCGCATTGAGGAAAAAAAGCTTGACGTTGAGTTTATTTGCGACCGCGATAATATGTACGTTATCGGTGACACGGATGCTATCCATCAGATAGTTTATAACCTGTTTGACAATGCGATAAAATTCGCATCTGTCGGAGGCAAGTATATAATTGAAATTAAAGAGGTCGGTCAGAAGATCGAAACGAGCGTTTACAATGAGGGAATCGGCATCCCCGAGGAAGACATCCCATTCGTATTCGACCGTTTCTACAAGGGTGACAAAAGCCGCGGTCTTGATAAGACGGGAGTCGGTCTCGGACTTTACATCTCGCGTACGATCCTTGAGGCGCACAATGAAGAGATAACAGTACAGAGTGAATACGGTAAATGGTGCCGTTTTGCATTCACTCTCTCCAAAGGTACTGCACCCAAGAATACTATACTCCCCGACACAATAAGAAATAACGGAGGAAGCTTATGATATACAGCTACGTTGCTACCTGTCTTTTCGGTCTTGAAGGTCTGCTTGGTGAAGAAATAGACGCTTTAGGATACAAAAGAATTGAGACTATAGACGGGCGCATCACCTTTGAAGGCGACGCCTCAGCCGCCGCAAGATGTAACGTTAATCTTCGCTTTGCGGAAAGACTGTATCTCAGGATAGGATCATTCAAGGCTTACACCTTTGACGAGCTTTTCGAAAAAACGAAGGCTCTGCCTCTTGAGGAGTTTATTGAATATTCCGATGAATATCCTGTAAGCGGACATTCTATCAAGAGTAAGCTATTCTCTATCCCCGACTGTCAGAGAATAATAAAAAAAGCAATATCCATGAAGCTTGGCGGTATTTACGGAGTTTCAAAGCTCCCCGAAGACGGTGTGAGAAAAAAACTCGAGTTTTTCATTCTCAAAGATAATGTTACACTTATGATAGATCTTTCCGGTGCGCCTCTCCACAAGCGAGGCTATAGACCGGAAACCGTAGCTGCACCACTGAGAGAGACACTTGCGGCAGCTATAGTTAAGCTTTCACGCCCGCGAGAGGGTGTACTTCTTCGTGACCCCTTCTGCGGTTCGGGTACTATTGCCATTGAGGGCGCTATGATGATGAAAAATATCGCCCCCGGCATGAACAGGAGCTTTGCGGCAGAGTCGTTTTCACTGTTTGATGAAGATATTTGGGTAAAAGCAAGAGAAGAAGCCCGTGACCTTATAAAACACGACATTAAATTCGATGCTCACGGTTCGGATATCGACGAAAACTGTGTGCGTATTTCCACCGAGTCTGCGAAACGCGCAGGTGTTGACGATATCGTAAAGTTTACGTGTCAAAATGCGCTTACCATTACAACGGAAGACCGACGCGGTACAATAGTCACTAATCCACCGTACGGAGAAAGACTTTTCACAATTGAGGAAACCGAAGAGCTTTACCGAAACATGGGCGAGCATTTCAAAACGCTGGGTATGTGGCAGTTCTATGTTCTTACGTCTCACGAGGCATTTCCCCGTCTGTTCGGTCGTAGAGCTGACAAGATACGTAAGCTTTACAACGGAATGATCCCCTGTTATCTCTACCAGTTTTTTAAGAATAATAAGTAAAAGAGTAACCTGCTGTATGAATAATTTTTTAAATCACACAAAAGCTTTATTGAATTCAATTTCTGATTTTTTGAAAAGATATATCATTTCAAAGAACGTTCCAATGTGGAAATTCATAGGTCCAAAATGGTTGCAAATAACCTTGCGGATCATAGGGTATCTTCTATGGGCAGTTTTTCCATTCTGTTGTTTCATAGCCATAGAATACATAAATTTCCTTGATCCTGCCTTTGATCCTGCTACAGGTTCTGACAAAGCACAGCTCATTAAACTGTTTACAACG
>JAZUBZ010000007.1:0-3465 GCA_045638805.1 Eubacteriales bacterium | reverse complement strand
CCAAGGAAGAGGCTCCCGCTGAAGAGCCTAAGGAGACCACAGAGGACATCCTCGCTGAGATCCGCGACCTTCTTAAGGCTAAGAACAACGAAGAATAATTTAACACACAGACAGCTCTCCGATACGGAGGGCTGTTTTTTTACGGGAGTTGTCTTTTTCGCTGAAATGGTACGTCAACAAATATCTGCAGAGATTGTTTTATCTTATGATTTGTGTTATAATGACATGGGTGATAAAAATGGATAAATTAAAAAATCGAAAGACAACCCGATTGAAAGGTGCAGATTACAATCGTAACTGTGTTGTTTTCTTAACGATATGCACCAAGGAAAGACGATGTATTCTCTCGCGCATTGTAGGGACCGACGTCACTGTTTGCGAAGCAAACGATGCGGTCCGCAAATTAAATTAACAAAACTCGGGCAAATTGTAGATAAATATATCAAGCAATTAAATGATTTTTACGATGATCTTTCTGTTGAGAGCTATGTAATTATGCCAAACCATGTTCATATTATGTTGTGGATAAAGGGTTACGAAAATGGACCGTCGAGGACGCCGGTCCCTACAGTGCAAAATTCTATCCTTGCACGGTTCGTGTCAACATTCAAAAGATTCTGTAATAAAGAATATGGTATGAACATTTGGCAATACCGATCCAATGACCACATTATCCGTAACCGTCAGGATTATGAGGAGCATTTGCGCTATATCTACGAAAATCCACTGCGTTGGTATTACGACGAATTATACGCTGAAGAATAGGTGCGAGTTGCGTGGCACAAAGGCGAAAACGACAATAAAACTGAACGATAAATTTGATTTTAGCGAGGCGAAAGTTATCATATGAAGAATAATCAGCAACGTTATATTAAATATGTTAGGCAATTTGCAGAAGAAAACAAATGTCATATTTGGTTGGGAGGTTCTTTTTTGTGTGGAACCGCTACACTGTATTCCGATGTAGATATAAGTGCCTATTGTAACTCTGACTATTTGCGCAGATTGATTTACGGTTATGGAAACCCGGTATATCTCTCATTTACACACAAGCCATTGGGGATACTTATCGTCATCTATGAAGATGGTGTGGCTGTAGATTTAGAAATAATCAAAAAAATAGATAGTGTAAAAAATGATTTTTTCCATACTGATGATATCAAGTTATACGATTACAGTAGAAATGAAAAACTATGCAGAGAGTTTTCATTAAAAGATGATATACGCTATCAAACATCTCGTTTGTTCCATCGTAGTTTGATTAAGTTTTTATCAGGCAAAAAGGATTTGGGTGTAAGTATAGCAAACGAGATAGTACTATTTAAAAATTACAATGTTTTTATTGATAAAGCAAATTATAGAAATAGCATTATTGACCTTTTAAAAGTCTATAATGAACAGTATCAATTACCATTAGAATACTTAAATATTTTGTATGAATTGATAGAGAATCTGGATAAAGGAAATTGTCCGTAATATATGTAAACAAATTCGGGTTCGCCTGCAAGAATAACCCAAACCTCGACGGATCTAAAGAGTGTCGGAGGTAATTGTATGTTACATAAAAACGATATGCTAAACAATACTGCAAATACAAACATAACAAAACCTTGCCACCTTCTTCCTTTGTCAAGACCTTCGCGAAAAGAAAAGTCAACAAAAGTTTCCGCGCTTTTTTGAGCATCTTGCCGAAAAAACCAAATATGCTCAATATCTTGAGAAACACCCTTGACACGGGCACAATATATTGTTATAATAATCTTGCTCGCGAGAAAATGAGACACAATATATTGTGTACCGACCGCGAACATTTACAATATATAGGTATTATTTCAAGCAAAGGAACGGTCATAGATATGAAGATAATCAAGAGAAGCGGTGCAGAGGTGGTCTTTGACCCCGATAAGATAATCATCGCTATAACAAAAGCAAATGACAGCGTTGTTCCCAGCGAAAGAATGACTCCCATACAGATAAAGAGAATCGCAGAGGACGTTGAGATGGCGGCTTCCGGTATGAACCGTTCCCTCAGCGTGGAGGAGATCCAGGACATGGTCGAGGATCAGATCATGAACCAGAGAGCCTTCGAGGTAGCGCGCAGATACATCACCTACCGCTATTCCAGAGCGCTTGTCAGAAAGTCCAACACCACCGACGAGCAGATCCTCAGCCTTATCGAATGTAACAACGAGGAAGTTAAGCAGGAGAACTCCAACAAGAACCCCACCGTCAACAGCGTACAGCGCGACTACATGGCAGGTGAGGTCAGCAAGGACATCACAAAGCGTCTGCTTCTCCCCCGTGAGATCGTTGATGCTCATGAGCAGGGAATCATCCACTTCCACGATGCTGACTACTTCGCTCAGCATATGCACAACTGCGACCTTGTAAACCTTGAGGACATGCTGCAGAACGGTACCGTTATCAGCGGTACTCTCATTGAGAAGCCCCACAGCTTCAGCACAGCATGTAACATCGCAACACAGATCATCGCTCAGGTTGCATCCTGCCAGTACGGCGGACAGAGCATCAGCCTTACACACCTTGCACCCTTCGTTGACGTAAGCCGTCAGAAGATCCGCCGTCAGGTTGAGATCGAAATGGCTGACATCCCCGGTGCTACCGAGGCTGATGTTACAAGAATTACCGAAAAGCGTCTCCTTGAGGAGATCAAGAGCGGTATCCAGACCATTCAGTATCAGGTAGTTACTCTTATGACCACCAACGGTCAGGCTCCCTTCGTTACCGTATTCATGTACCTTAACGAGGCTAAGAACGAGCAGGAGAAGGCTGACCTTGCCCTCATCATCGAGGAGACCCTCAGACAGCGCTACCGCGGCGTTAAGAATGAGAAGGGCGTGTGGATCACACCCGCGTTCCCCAAGCTCATCTACGTTCTTGAGGAAGACAATATCCACGAGGACAGCAAGTACTACTACCTTACAAAGCTTGCGGCAAGCTGTACCGCAAAGCGTATGGTTCCCGACTACATCTCCGAGAAGATCATGCTTCAGAACAAGATCGACAAGAACGGCGAGGGTCACTGCTACACCTGCATGGGCTGCCGCAGCTTCCTGACACCTTACATTGACGAGAATGGCAAGCCTAAGTATTACGGCAGATTCAATCAGGGCGTTGTTACCGTAAACCTTGTTGACATCGGTCTTTCCGCAAACGGAGATATGGACGAATTCAGAAGAATTTTTGACGAGAGAATGGAGCTTTGCCACAGAGCACTTCAGGCTCGTCACGAAAGACTTACAGGTACACTTTCAGACGCTGCACCCATCCTTTGGCAGCACGGTGCACTTCTCCGACTTGAAAAGGGCGAAAAGATTGACAAGTATCTTCACGGCGGTTACTCAACACTTTCACTTGGATATGCAGGTCTTTGGGAATGTGTTTACAGCCTCAATGGTAAAAAGCTTACCGAAGCAGGCGGCGAAGCGCTCGGACTTGAAAGTA
>JAZUBZ010000006.1:0-11865 GCA_045638805.1 Eubacteriales bacterium | reverse complement strand
AGTGTACTGCGATATTTATGACGTGTCCCCCGTGGATCAGAACAACGGCCACTTGAAGCCTGACGAAATTCCGGGTGAGACACAGGCTGAAAAGGATGCGTTTATGGTAAAGTTAAAAAAGACCGTAGCAGATATTTTGGATGTACAAAATATCACAGAGTAGGAGTCCCCTTATGAAACGAAAATTTCTGATGAAATCTACTTTAGCTTTAGTCCTCATATGCTCAATGATAACCGCCGTATTCTTGGGTACAGCGGCAATAAACGGCGTTGAGACAACCGTCTCATACACGGTCGTGGCTGAGCGCGACTGGGTTTACGAAAACGTAAAATACGTTACCGATAATGGCATTATGAACGGCGTATCCGAAAAGAGCTTTGCACCCGAGACAACGATGTCCCGCGCAATGAGTGTCACTATCCTGTACCGCATGGCAGGAGAACCCGATGTCAGCGGCACACACAGCTTCAACGACGTTAAAAACGGACAGTGGTATTCCGACGCGGTTGCATGGGCGTATGAGAATAAAATAACTACGGGAAAGTCTGCAGCGTTTTTTGCGCCCAACGACGAGGTGACCCGTGCGGAGTTTGTCTCATTCCTCTGCCGTTACGCTTATTACGCAGAGATAGAACTTCCCGCAAAACGCAACGGTAGTCTCAGAGATTCAATGCTGACACCGTCCTATGCAAAGGAAGCGGAAATGCTTCTCTACCAAGCAGAAGTCATAAACGGTCTGCCAGGCGATGTGTTCAAATACTATGCACCTATCAGCCGTGCGGAAGCGGCGGCTATGATAAACCGTCTTATCGAAAATTCCGTAAAGATCGACAAGGACGAATTCACTTATGTTGTATTTATCGGTAACAGTGTAAACGGAACAGGAAATATTCCGATACACTTCAAAGCTATTGCAGATGACGAAAAAATGAAGGTGTATTCCTACGACCATTGTGAAACGCCTCTTGTTACAGCGGAACATTGTGAATGGTTCAGTAATAACATGCATCCCGACACAAAGATCGCGGAACTTTGCGACATCTTTATTATTCAGGAAGGCGGCGGTTCGTTCCCAAGGGTAGGTGTGAATGAGAGACTGAAAGAACTTGCAATAACGACTGAAAAAGTACCACCCGGATTCGGCAGAGGAAGTCTTGGAATCGGCGATAATGAGGTTGAAAAATTACAGAGCATTATCGGAAATGACCAAAATTACTACGCTTTCACCGCATCAGATAACTTGGGAATCTTTAATGAAGATTATACGGACCTATTTCTCGGTATCAAAAAAATATATGCCGAAGAGTATAATCTTCCACTCGTATTTGTTTCCGAATTATCCACCTTCAACCCTGACTTGAACCTCTCTTTGCATGACACCTATCCCGACGGACTCCATCCCACAAGGCTCATGGGCTACTGTGCCGCACTTGCTCTGTACTGCGATATTTACGACGTATCCCCCGTGGAGCAGAACAACGGTGACTTAAAACCAGACGAGATCCCCGGTTCTACACAGGCTGAAAAGGATGCGTTTATGGTAAAACTTAAAAAGACCGTGCAGGATATTTTAGACGTTCAGAATATCACAAAATAAACCAAGAAAGGAAAACATTATGGATAACAAGCATATTTTTTCAAAAGAATACACAGAAAAGAAGTCAGCAATACTTGACTGTATCGAAAAAACAGAGACAGCTCCCGTAGCGGTCAAACGATTCCCCATGAAGGCAGTTCTCGCCGCAGCTATAGTATGCGTAATACTCACAACGTCTGTTATAGCAGCAGGTGTAATCGGCAGACAGTTTAAGCTTAACATGGACTACATTCCCGAGGGAGTGGATGAAGTTGTCGGAGCGGAGGAACGCATGGCTATCGACGGTTTCCCCAGCCTTGAATATTACGTCGTTGACATGGCAGGCGAAGACTTCACCCCCGTGGATGAGCTTCCTCCCGAGCGAAGAGAAGGCATTGAGTATGAGGTATTCTCCGTAAACGGACATTACGCGCAGATCATCCATTACGTTTGCTGGGACCCTGAAGAAGATTTTGAAGAATTTACAGATAAACAGCTTTTCGTCCAATTTGAAGAAGAGGAACTTGCCGTTCAGATATGGGCAACGAACCTTATCTCCATTGATGAACTTAAAAAGGTTGCCGAAGGGCTCTCTCTTGAACCCACAGAAGACGGTTCTGTTGCAGTAAAGATACATCAGTGCGATTAACAACGGATAGTGTTCCCTCCAAATATTTTATATAGCAGTCGGTACGCAGGTGAATATCACCTGCGTACCGACTTTTTAGTGAGTCATGACCACCGACCGTACCGGTGGTCCCGTCTGCACCTCTAGGGCATAATACCTGTTGAGCCTTTCGGCTCGTCGAACATCTTTCAAACGCGATAGTCGCCCTACCGCTACAAATGCGGCAAAAACTGTTAGATAGCCTTCCTCCGGGAGGAAGGTGGCTTGCGAAGCAAGACGGAAGGAGCCCGCGTCAATTGTATTTCTTCCCCTATATAGCTTCACCCCATCGAAGGAACCATCTCAAACGCCGAAGTTTCCTCGCCGCAAGCGGCTCACTTCCTTGGCTGATTCTTATCTTTTGTTGCCTTGGGCAACAAAAGATAAGAGAAGAAAACTGTGAATCTTCCTATTCACTCCATCACATTATATTTGATACAAAACAACTACTCATAGCCAAAGCTTTTTGGCACCACCAGTACTGCTGGTGGTTTATCGGGACAATAAAATCCCGCGGAGTAGCATGACTCCGCGGGTGTAAATATTACTTATAAAGCGCAAGCTGTTCGTCAACTATACGGCGGATCTCATCCACAGCACCTTCCATAGGAAGTTCGCCCTTCCATGACTTGTCGCGGAAGGAAACCTCAAACACGCCCTTCTCGCAGGTCTTGGGAGATACTACAACTCTTACGGGAATACCGAAGAGGTCAGCGTCTGCAAACATCGCGCCGGGACGGATGTTTCTGTCGTCGTAAAGAACCTCAACGCCTGCCGCCTTAAGATCCTCGTAAAGCTTTGCAGCTGTGCTGTTGACAGTCTCGTCGTCGCTTCTCAGGTTACAAACCTCAACCTGCCAAGGTGCGATGGACATGGGCCAAATGGGACCGAAGTTATCGTGGCTTTCCTGACAGATGGATGCGCAAAGTCTGCCTACACCGATACCGTAGCAGCCCATGATAGGATGCTTTGCCACACCGTCTGTATCAAGGTAAGTCATACCCATGCTCTCGGTGTACTTTGTACCGAGCTTGAAGATGTTACCGATCTCGATACCCTTCTTGATGGTGATGTGGGGCTGTCCGCATACGGGGCAGATCGCACCCTCGTAGATCTTAGCAACGTCTACGAACTGAACGTCGCCGCAGTCGCGTGCGATGTTAAGGCCTGTATAGTGATAATCTGTCTCGTTTGCACCGCATACGAGAGAAGAAATACCTTCAAGGGACGCGTCAAATACGAGAGTAACGTTCTTAGGTGCGTTAACGGGGCCGATAAATCCTGCTGTGATGCCGGACTCCTCAGTAACCACTGCGGGATGGATCTCGCACTTAAGGTGGTTGCGAAGCTTGGTCTCGTTTACTTCAAGATCACCTCTGACGAATGCTATAACATAGCTGTCATCAGCGTTTCTCTGATATACTACCGCCTTCATGGAAGAGGTAACGTCCGCCTTAAGGAATGCACAAACGTCCTCGATAGTTTTGCAATCGGGAGTATGTACCTTTGTAAGCTCAAAAGCATCGCCCTCTGCATTATTCACCTTAACGTCAGCCGCCTCCATGTTTGCGCTGTAACCGCAGGTAGGGCAAATAGCAATGGTGTCCTCGCCGATCTCGGTGAGAAGCATGAACTCATGGGATACCTTACCGCCCATCATACCGGAGTCGCTCTTTACGGCAACTACGTTCTTCGCGCCTGCACGGCGGAAGATATTTTCGTAAGCCTTGAACTGTACCTCGTAGTAGCTGTCAAGATCCTCTTCGGTAGTGTGGAAGGAGTATGCATCCTTCATTGTGAACTCACGTACACGGATAAGACCGCCGCGTGCGCGGGGCTCATCGCGGAACTTTGTCTGAATCTGGTAGATCATAAAGGGATAGTCTGCGTAAGACTCAGCAGTATTGCGGGCAAGGTGAACAGCCGCCTCCTCGTGAGTCATACCGAGCACCATCTTGTTGCCGCTTCTGTCGCGCCATCTTGCAAGCTCACTGCCGATGGAGTCATATCTACCTGACTCTTCCCAAAGAGATGCGGGCATCGCTACGGGGAACATTACCTCCTGACCGTCAGCCTTGTCCATCTCGTCGCGGATAATAGCCTCGATCTTCTTTGTGATGCGCTTTGTGGGCATATAGAGGGAATAGATTCCGTTTGCCATATGCTTCATGTAGCCGCCGCGGGTCATAAGCGCGTGGCTTTCGATTATACAGTCGGAGGGAGCGTTCTTAAAACGCTGTCCGAGAAGCTTTGAAACCTTCATGTTTACGTCTCCTAATCTAAGGTTACGCCACTATATGTGGCTTGATGTTACAAATATGTATACAGTACATTATACAACGATAATAACCACAAGTCAATATCAATTCGCCGCGGTTTTTGAAAAAATCTCTTTTTTTCAGGTTTTCATGCGATCTGCTTTACCCATTTGCCACGCTTTACAAATATAAATCCCAATGTACACTTCAGCAGATTAAGACTTTGGCAAACGGCATATATAGGAAGTATGGAAAGATGTGAGAAATTACACAGCAGGAACGCGACGGGCGCAAGGATACACCACGAAAATCCCGAGTCGAAAATAAGGGTTATGGCAACTTCACCACCTGAACGAAGGGTAAAATAAGTAGCGTGAGCAAAAGCGTCAAGCGGTATCGCCAGAGCGCATATCTGCATCATACGGGTAGCAAGGGTCTTTACACTTTCGTCAAGGTTGTAAAGATCCGGGATAAACTCCGCGCAGACAAAATACACAGCCGATACGGCAATACTGACGAATACGGAAAAGGCGATCAGCTTCACTGCAGTCTCACGCGCATCTTCAAGCCTTCCGCTTCCGAGAAGCTGACCGACTATTATACCGACAGCGCCTCCCACCGCCATGAACGCCACGGAAAATACGTTGAAGAACGTCTGCACGATATTGTTTGCGGCTACCACGTCAAGTCCCTTGACGGAGTAGCATCCGCTGATAAACGCCATACCCATTGCCCACATGGTCTCGTTTGCCATCAGAGGAATACCCTTGATGATGATTCGCTTTACAAGGTCCATAGGTATTTTGAGGCTTCTGTAAGCCCCCACGATAAACTCGCACCCTGCTCTCTTGAACCACGTCCACAGAATAAGGAAGGCTGCTTCAACGAATCTCGAAATAACTGTAGCGATAGCGGCACCTGCCACGCCAAGTGCAGGCGCACCGAAGTGACCGAAGATGAGTACGTAGTTCAAGACGAGATTCACAACTACTGCAAGTATTCCCGCCACCATGGGAGGCATAGTCTGCCCCATTTCACGAAGTGTAGATGCGTAGCATTGTACAAGTGCCGCAGGAATAAGTCCCACAAGCATGATATGTAAATACTCTATACCAAGTCTCAGTGACGCTTCTGCGGTTTCTGCACTTCCCTCTCCCTTTAAATAAAGAGAGATCAAGGGAGACGCAAAAAACGCAAATATGACAAGTGCCAAAGCTGTGATAAGAGTTGTAGCGATAAGCTTGAAACGGAAGGTATCGCGAAGTCCCTTAATGTCACCCTTGCCGAAAAACTGCGCGCCGAAGATACCCGCGCCCGATACAGCACCGAAGATACATAGATTAAACACGAAAATAAGCTGATTCGACACGGAAACTGCGGTCATTTCCGCCTGTCCCACCTGCCCCACCATAAGGTTATCAAGCATATTTACGAAATTGGTGATACCGTTCTGCACCATGATCGGCAGAGTCAAAAAAATTACTTTTTTATAAAAAGAAGCGTCTCCGATAAATCTCTTCAGCATATCATTCTCCGACTTTATTATTTCTTCTCAGGATATGCTACCATATAAAGCACGTTTTGTCAAGTAAGCTGTATTTTACCGCTAATATAAAAATTTCCCCGGAGCTATTGACAACTTCGGGAAAGCATGGTATGATATAGGTGATATATGAGAAGTATAACACCATAAACACAATAAACGAAAGGAGTGGCGAGTATATGTTTCAGGTGGACGTAATGTCACGAACACCGATCTACGAACAGCTTATAGAACAGATGGAAAAGTTCATCCTGACGGGTACTCTCCGCGAGGGAGATCAGATCCCCTCGGTGCGAAGTCTCTCCGTAAAGCTGGCAGTCAATCACATTACCATCCTTAAGGCATACAACGATATCGCAAACAGAGGGCTGATCCATTCCGTGCCCGGCAAAGGATACTTCGTCTCTGAGGGGGCAAAAGACAAACTCTCAGCTAACAAGAGAAGTCTTCTTGACGAGCTTCGCAGCACGGCAGCGGAGCTTGCTCTGGCAGGTATCTCAAAGGAAGAGGTATACTGCGTAATTGAAAAAGCCTACGAAAAAAGTGAGCTGTAAGCATTCTAAGATCAAAGACAAATAATAAAGAAAGGTAAGGTCACAACAAATGATAATAGCTGAAAACCTGACTAAGAACTTCGGTGACTTTTGCGCGCTGAACGATATTTCCTGCACCATAGGAAACGGCTGCATTTTCGGCATGGTCGGTTCCAACGGCGCGGGTAAGTCAACCTTCCTACGCCTCTTGACCGGCGTTTACTACGCTGACTGCGGCAAGGTTGAGATAGATGGATCTCCCGTGTGGGATAACCCCGAGGTAAAATCAAAGATAGCGTACGTTCCCGACGAGCTTTTCTTCCTCCCCGGTGCTACCATGAACCGTATGGCGGCTATGTACAAAAGCTCTTATACGAACTTTGACAGTGATAAGTTTAATTCCCTCGCAAAGGATTTCTCACTTGACGTCAGAAAGCCCATAAACACCTTTTCCAAGGGTATGAAAAGACAGGCGGCTACGATCCTTGCGCTTGCCACCCGTCCCGATTACATATTCTTCGACGAGACCTTTGACGGTCTTGACCCCATCATGCGTAACCACGTCAAATCCATCATCATCGAAGACGTAATCGACCGCGGAGCTTCTGCAGTTATTACATCCCACTCTCTCCGTGAGCTTGAGGACACCTGTGATCAGCTTGCGCTTCTTCATCGCGGCGGAATCGTTCTGCAGAGTGACGTGGAAAACCTCAAAACCGCACAGTTCAAGGTACAAATTGCTTTTGCTGAGGACTATGGACGCGAAAGATTCGACGCCATCGACGGTGTAAAGATACTTAACTTCCAGAAGCACGGAAGCGTTGCCAACATGATAATAAAAGGTGAGCGCGGCTACGTAACAGAAGTTATGCGCGGGATGTCTCCCCTTGTTTTAGACGTTTTACCCCTCACTCTCGAGGAGGTATTCACCTACGAAATGGAAGCCCTCGGCTACAGCTTTGAAACGGAGGCAATGAAATGAAAAAGAGAGAATTTTTTAACAAGGGACTGTATCTCGAAAGCCTCAGAAGGCTGATGCTCCCGGGCATGATATTCCTTGTCATACTGACTCTGGAAGCGATAATTATTCCTATCGGTTACATGATCAATTTCAACAGTTTTTATCCCTCGGTACCTGACATAGTCAATATAATATCCGTACATCCCCTTATCGTTACAAGTTTTTTCCTTGTGACTCCCATCCTTACGTGGATAGCGTTCTCATACCTTAACAAGAGAAATGCATCAGACTACTATCACGCACTTCCCCATTCACGTCTGGCAATGTACACTTCCCGCGTGGCAGGCGTGCTCACATGGGTCACTGCGATAATCGTAATCCCGTCGGTAATCTCTTACATTCTTGTAAAATGTATACCTCACATAGTGCTTGTGGTAAGCGGTTCATACATTGATATGATGATCGGTTGCTTTGCAGCTTCCCTTTTCGTCGTAGGCACGATGTCATGTGCCATGTCAATAACCGGTACTGCCTTCAGTAACGTGGTGGTGTCTATTCTCATCATGTTCATGCCCCGTTACATAATGATGCTTATGAGCTACTTTGTAGCGCAGAAATTCCCTCTTATCCCCGAAGCGTACATTTCGGTATTTCTCTCCCCAAAGCTTAACATCATCAGCGGTATATTCATGGGTTGGATCATTGACGGTGGCAGCATTAATGCAATTTTTACCACGTCCTCACAGATATACACTGTTTGCGCAGGACTTTTCTACCTTGCACTCGGTGCCCTGCTGTTCAAGCGCAGACATAGTGAAAGTGCTGACAGAAGTGCCCCCTCTCCCATTTTGCAGACGGTATATCGTATCGCCCTTACGATGTGCGTATGTATCCCCATCACCGGTATTTGCTTCGGTGGATGGAGACAGTTCAATTCATCTGAAATCTTCCTCGTTTTCGTTCTGTATCTGATAGCGCTTCTCGTTTATTTCATCTACGAGCTTGTAACGACGAAGAAGTTCAAAAGCCTTGTTAAAGCACTACCCGGACTTCTGATCGTTATCCTGCTGAACGCCGCCCTTCTTATTTCTCTTACCGCCATCACAAGCGCAGAGATCGCTTTCGCCCCCGATCCCGAGGATATCGAGTACATTCAAGTCGTAAGCGACTACAATTATACGTCAAAGCACATGGATATCTACCGTTTCTTTACAAAGGAATCCGCAAAGATAAAGATAACGGATGAGGAGGCTATCCGCGTAGTATCCGAAGCTCTTAAGAATTCCATTGAATCAGTAAATGAAACGGACCCTTACAATTATGACCCTTACGACTATTTGGGTAATGTTAACAGACACACGTTCAAGATAAATACAGGGCTCAATTCGGAATACCGACACATCTATATTTCAGATCAGGAATACAAGATCGTATCAAAGGCTCTTTCCGATCACGAAAAGTATGCCGCAACCTGGCTTACTCTTCCAGAAGCTCAGAAGGATACCGTATACTTTGAGCTTGGCGGCACGGTGATAAGCGAGGGCGCTTACGAAATATTCCGCACGATGAAGGATGAAGTAAAAAAGCTCAGGTTTGAGGACTGGCACAGCTTCTTATCAAACGGTGAATACAGTAACTTCGCCACAGTGACCTATACCACAAACGGGTATACCGTAGCGGTTCCCGTATCGGCAACTCTTATGCCCAAGACCACGGCTTATATACTGAAAAAAGCAAGCGAGTTTTCTACCGTAGATGCCGCTGAGGCAGAAAGACTTCGAGACGTCATAGCTGACCCCGAACGTATAGGATATATCTACCTGTTCACGACCGATAAAAACGGCGACTACAGACAGGATTACGTTGATGCATATGAGGACAATCTCGTGAATATCGCTGAGTTTATAAAAGAAGGCGAGATCGCAAACGGAGACTGCTTCATTCACGTATGCTACTACGATTACGACACAGGTGAATACGACTATCTTATCGACAGAACGATCCGTCGCGACGTGTTTATTAAGCTCGACGATGGTGTCAAGGATATCGTGAGTGAATTTATCGGCGAGGAATCCTATAAGTATTACGATTGATAGGCATACGCAAAATATCCCGAGGCTATCGCCTCGGGATATTTTGATCGATGACAAAGTGCCCTGACAAATGGTATACACAAAACACACAGTAACGCTTAACAAGTAGCCTCCCCTGTGTAAGGGGAGGTGCTGAGGCACGAGGCGGAAGGGTTGTAAAAAGACAGAATTCAAAAAAAACAACCCCTCAGTCGCTAATGCGACAGCTCCCCTTACACAGGGGAGCCTTGTGTTTTAGCGGCTTGATAACTTAATCCCCAAATATATAGTTTGTCAGCAAGCTGATATCCCGAGGCTGCCGCCTCGGGATATTCTTTTATTTTCTCTTAAACGTCATAGGATATACAAACGGATTGCTGTCCGCATCATCGCCTACGTATTCGGTAACAGTGAGCACTCCGTCCTCTGTCAGCTCATACATCTCATAGCTTTCCTTGTCAACTCTTTCATCAAGTGAATTGCTGCGGTACAGCTTCCCGTCCTTTGCCGAGTAAAGACCCTTCATGTGCAGAGCCTCTGCCATTGCTTCCGGGTCAAGGGATGCGACAAACTCTCCCGCCATTTCATCAAAGGTCTTCCCCGCTTCGCCAAGAAGAGCCTCGACAGAAGTACCGGACTGAGCGGCAATGTATTCGTAAGCCTTTCTGTATCCCTCAGTGTATGCGGGGATGAGATCCTCACATTCTTTCATAAATGCATCGGTGTCCACCCACATCTCATAGGTTTCATCCTCGGAGTAACGTACTTTGAGCGCCATTGGAAGCTTATCAGCGCGGAAAAACTGCGCATATTCGCCCATTTCTTCGTCAATGGCGGCGTTCAGATACTCGGAGATGTCAAACTCCGCCTCCCACGTACCTACAAGCGCCAGCGATTCCCTGTTAGTACATGCGGCAAGTGAGAACAACATCACAGCGCACAACAATACCGCACCGATATATTTTATAGTCTTCATAGGTATGCACCTCTATTTTAACTTTAATATAATGATTATACTCTAAAACACAGATAAAGTCAAGCTATACAAACACCATATGATTAAAGCCTGCCGGGTATATTTTCAACCCACGGTTGAACAAACTCGTTTATGCGGTTATTGTCAATGCATACTTACCATGATATAATAAAAACACAAGGCAGGCGCCGCCTAAACTATCACAGAGGTAAAATTATGAATATCGGAAACAAAATAAAAGAACTCCGTAAACAGCGCGGAATCACACAGGAACAGCTTGCTGACAGCATAGGCGTTTCCTTCCAAGCGGTAAGCAAATGGGAAAATAACATTGCCTTACCCGACATCACACTTGCCCCTACCTTAGCAAGCTATTTCGGGGTGACTATGGATGTGCTGTTTGATTTTAGTCTGAGGGAAATCGAAGATAAAGCATTTGCCATTGCCAAAGAAAGCTGGAAATATCGCGAAAGCGACCCGGAAGAAGCGCGCCGAATTATCGACGATGGATTAAAAACATATCCTGACAATGATATTTTATTGATCAATCGGCTATATGTTATGAATACTACAGAAAATCCGGATGGGGTTATTGAAATAGCATTAAAAATCATTGATACAACGAGAGACCTTGCGATAAAATACGATGCATGTAAGTTTATGGCATATGCATATAAACACAAAAATGATCTTGTCAGTGCAAAGAAAGCTATAGACTTAATACCCGACATTCGTTTCTCCAATTTAAGATTAAAGGCAACCGTATTGGAAGGAAGTGAAAAATGGGATGCCGCCTGTGCGGAATATAGCGAATCACTATATGCATTAATGTTTATCACCGACAGGCTGGCAGAGTGCCACGAAGATAGGGGAGAATACAAGGAAGCGATCGAGGCCTATGAAAATGCTTTGAGTATTCTTAAAATCGTGAAAGCACATGACGGATGGTACGGATTTCAGGAGAGCTTCAGCGAGAAGATAGCTGAGTTAAAGACTAAATGAGTTTTTAAGGCAGTCGAGGGAAGACACCCCAAGCCGACGTAGGGGAGCACCTTGGTGCTCCCGTTCTCCTCGCAATATACACCTGTCCCCCCGTTTGGGTTCTGCCCACGTCCGTGAAAAAGAAAAAGGAACGCTTTTATACTGCCCCCAAGGCAATGGACACGAAATAAAACAGCATTATCGTAGAATATCGCGTTAAATCTCTTAAAATCTCAATTTTTCATAGAACTGACATCGTTTTTCGAACGGTGTCAGTTTTGTTTTGAGCTGAATGCG
>JAZUBZ010000005.1:0-2129 GCA_045638805.1 Eubacteriales bacterium | reverse complement strand
CATACTCGATGAAAAGTTTCAGATTGTCCCACTTCTCCTCCAGCTGCGCACGCTCGTTTCTGAAAATCTCATCAAGACGGTCTGCAACCTTCTTTGTAATATAAGTAGATATCTTCTTCACATTAGATTCGCTCTGAAGATAGCTTCGAGACACATTGAGCGGAATGTCCGGAGAGTCGATCACACCATGAAGCAGTGTCAGGAAGTCCGGCACAATATTGTCCACAGAATCAGTCACAAACATCTGATTGCAGTAGAGCTGAATCTTATTGCGTGAAATCTCGACATTGTTCTTGATCTTAGGGAAATACAGGATTCCTGTCAGATTGAAAGGATAGTCAACATTCAGATGTATATGGAAAAGAGGCTCGTCAGCCATAGGATACAAAGCCTTGTAGAACTCCTTGTAATCCTCATCCTTAAGATCTGCCGGTTTCTTTGCCCAGAGAGGTTCAATCTTATTGATTACATTATCCTTATCTGTATCTACATACTTTCCGTCCTTCCACTCCTGCTCCTTTCCCAAAACAACCGGTACAGGCATAAACTTGCAGTACTTGTTCAGAAGATGCTGAATCCTGTTCTTCTGAGCATACTCTTTCTCATCCTCAGCAATATAGAGAGTGATTACCGTTCCACGCTCTTCCTTAACACACTCCTCCATCTGATATTCTGGCGATCCATCACAAGTCCATCTGACAGCATTTGCTCCATCCTTCCACGAAAGAGTCTCGATGGTCACCTTTTCAGCCACCATAAATGCAGAATAGAAACCTAGACCGAAGTGTCCGATGATACCTGCAGCCGCTGTGTCCTCGCTGCCTTCGTATTTCTGAATAAAGTCAAATGCACCTGAAAGAGCAATCTGACAGATATAACGGCGAAGCTCGTCCTCAGTCATGCCTATGCCTTCGTCGGTAACGGTAATAGTCTTTGCTCCTGCGTTAAGGATGACCTTTATTTTAGCTCCGTCAGCGTCAATATTTTTTGCTTCACCGAGAGACACGAGGCGTCTCAGCTTTGTTGTAGCGTCGCACGCGTTGGATACAATCTCGCGTAGAAAGATTTCTTTCTCTGAATAAAACCATTTTTTGATGATCGGGAATATATGTTCAAGCTCGATGCTGATTCCGCCGCGTTCTGTATTATTTGCCATGGGAAGGGTACCTCTTTTCTGTTGTTTGTTGGATAAATATTACATTAACATTATATAACTAATACAACGTTTTGTCAAGATTCACATCTGTATAAAGTCAAATAATCGTTCGACATATAAGGTATTTGTAAAAAGCGTTAAAAAGAGTGTTTAATGACGAAAAAATTTATTCAAGAGGTAAAAAATTAAAATATTACCAAAAACCCTTGTAAAACCTGCTCCTTTAGTGTATAATAGATAATCGAAGAAGGTGTGTGAGGCGCACCTCTTCGAAAAATAAGTTTCCCAAAGAAAATAACATATATTTTGGAGGATTATTACTATGTCAGTAAAAGTTGCCATTAACGGTTTCGGTCGTATCGGCCGTCTCGCATTCCGTCAGATGTTCGGTGCTGAGGGTTACGAAGTTGTTGCTATCAACGACCTCACAAAGCCTTCCATGCTCGCTCACCTTCTCAAGTACGACACCGCTCAGGGTCGTTACGACGGTCACACTGTAGAGGCTGATGACGAAGCAGGTACAATCACTGTTGACGGAAAGACCATCAAGATCTCTGCTGAGAAGGACGCTGCTAACTGCCCTTGGGCTGCTAACAACGTAGACGTTGTTCTCGAGTGCACAGGCTTCTACTGCTCCAAGGAGAAGTCCATGGCTCACATCACAGCAGGTGCTAAGAAGGTTGTTATCTCTGCTCCCGCAGGTAACGATCTTAAGACAATCGTTTTCGGTACAAACAACGAAACACTTACAGCTGATGACCAGATCATCTCTGCTGCATCTTGCACAACAAACTGCCTCGCTCCCATGGCTAAGGCTCTCAACGAGTACGCACCCATCCAGAGCGGTATCATGACAACTGTTCACGCTTACACAGGTGACCAGATGATCCTTGACGGTCCTCACAGAAAGGGTGACCTCCGCCGTGCACGCGCTGGCGCACAGAACATCGTTCCCAACTCTACCGGTGCTGCT
>JAZUBZ010000004.1:0-5101 GCA_045638805.1 Eubacteriales bacterium | reverse complement strand
GCCCCTGGAAGCTTTTTTTGGTGCCGTCTTTTTTCGCGAAAAAAGCGGCATAGTGTACGATATTTAGGAGGATATGTTCGTACGAACGCGGTATCTATGCGGACGGTGCGAATTGTTGGTTTGCGGGCGGATATAGAATCCGCCCCTACCATTTAAGAGGTGAATTTATGTTTCATTCGCAGCCGAAGGGAAGGTGTACATCGTTCGTTTACGGGAGCACACAGTGCTCCCCTACAGAGTGGATAACGTTAAACAAAAACAACCCCGATGGTAGCACTTCAGTGCATCCATCGGGGTTGTGTAGTTTATTTCATTTCATTCCATAACTTAGCGTAGTCGGGAGTTGCAACTCCGGGGCCTGCCGCCGCTGTACAATCGCGTACCCAGTTCAAAAACTGTGTTTTTTCATCCGCAGGTGTGGTAGTCTTCGGCTTCAACTCGTCTACCATGCGGAAGTAGAAGTCAAGCGTCTTCTGAACAGTCGTCTCGCGGTAACGTACCGCATCTGCCGCCGCCTTTGCAACCTCTTCGCCCGAGCCTCCGCAGGGAGTACCTTCGCTTTCAATACCTGCGATCGCATTTACAATGTATTCGGTTCCGCCACTGTAAGCTTCGCTGATCTTCTCAATTCTTTCAAGGAAGTACTCAAGTGTATATTTTTTGTTTGCACAAGCTTCTGACTCAGGGATGATAACCTCACCGGTTTCGAGATTTACGTTTATGTTTTCTGTATTTGTCATGGAATTATCCTCCGTATATTTTAAATTATCCGGCGGACACGCAAGACATATCGTATTTTCATCAATGAAGCGTGCCCTGCCGTGTTTTACGAGCCCTTTCGCTCTTTTCAGGTATGTAGCTTCATAGCATCTGCCCGACTCATCAACAACGGCTATTTTTTTAGCCCCGGATGCGTCAGCGCACTCGTGTTTTTTCAATGGGTGTCTCCCCCTTATTTAGTTTTTCGGCTATGGTATGCCGTGTCTGTTTTTTGTTATGGGTGCCGTCCCCGATATTATTGTATCACAATGAGTCGTATTTGTCAAGTTTTACAGTGCGTTTTACATATATCCTTCGCGTGTATGTTTGCCTACGGTAAAGTGCGGACGGCATGACCCATGCGCCTGTAGGGGAGTAGATTGTTGCTCCCGCAAACAAACGTCCCGTACATTCTACGCGGCTACGTTCCTGCGAACATATCTTCATACCATACGTACACTATGCCGCTTTTTTCGCGAAAAAAGACGGCACCAAAAAAAGCTTCCAGGGGCTCAGACGCCGCCTCTACTTCCGCCGTGCGGAAGTAGTTGGAACATTACCCAGCTTCCGATGTCCAACCATCCGCGCGGCAGTCTACGACTTTTTGCCGCTTAGTTTGTGTGACGAAATGGGGATAGGCGAACTTTTTTCGATACTTTTTCGCACGAACGCGATCGGACATCGGGGATGTAATCGTACATTAGGTTGGTAGCCATTTCGTTTGTCCCACATCCGTCACAGTGACGCCCCTACAGATTTTGATAACCTTTCGGCAACAACAGCGTAGCTCGTAGGGTACAAAAAACACGGATGGAGAGATTTCCATCCGTGTCAGTGTAAATATTCAATTCTCGCTGAAATTACGATCTACCGTGATCACGCAAAAGCAGTTTTCGTGAACCTTTGACAGCCTTGACTGTATCTCTCCTTTAAGTTCCTTTTCGGTAAGCGGGAAATCATAGGAAACAGCTACGTCAAAAATAAGATTGGTGTGGGTCACACCGAATACCGCGCGGAAGTCATGCATGGAAACGGAGTGGTGTATCTCATTTGATATGTCTGTCAGAATATTTGAAACCGTGAGGCGAAGGGCGTCTGTTCTTTCATCGCCTATGCAGACGGGATCAAGATGGATAACCAGGCTGATACCCAAATCACCCATGAAATCTCTTTCGATATTATCTATCAGATCGTGGCTTTGCATAATGTCACATTCTGCGTCTACTTCAACGTGAACGGAGGCGAAAAATCTGTCCTCACCATAGTTGTGCATGATAAGATCGTGTATCCCAAGTACACCGTCATAGCTTTCAAGCTTTTTTACAACCTTGTCAACGGTGGCGTGGTCGGGAGCAGAGCCGAGAAGGGTATCGGACGATTCGATTATCAGCTTGACGCCCATTACGAAGATGTAAATGGCGATAGCGCATCCAAGTATTCCGTCGGTGGCGGGGCCGGTTACTCCCGAAAGGAGCATTCCCGCGATAACTGCGGTGGTGGCTCCCACGTCTCCGAAGCTGTCGTGGGACGCGGCGACGAGGGAGGCAGAGCCGATCCTCTTGCCGACTATCTTGAAATATACCGCAACTGCCAGCTTTACGAAGACCGTTGATGCCATGACGATGACAGCGGCGGCGTTGTAGCTTTCGTTTCTTCCGCCGTTTACGATACTGCCGACAGAGCTTTTAAAAAGCTCAAAGCCCAGCATGGTGATAATGATAGCTATAATAAGCGTTGACAGATACTCCATCCTTGCGTGACCGTAAGGATGCTTTTTGTCTGCAGGCTTGCCTGCGAGAATATAGCTGAGCATGACGATGACGGAGCAGCCCGCGTCCGACAGGTTGTTGACAGCGTCTGCAATGAGAGACATACCCGACGTGAGGATACCAACGGTCACCTTTACAACAAAAAGCACGAGGTTGAAGACAATGCCCACGACACCCGCGTTTTTGCCTATTTTTGCTCGCTCAGCTTCAGTGTAGAGCTTTTTTTCTTTCATCAAATGTTACTTGCTTGTGTGTCTCAGCGCGGGCAGGAGAAGATCGTCCGCGTAGGGAAGGGTGAGTATCCACTCGCAAAGGCGATGCCACTCGTCAAGCTTGTGAGTACATCTTGCGTTGTAGATGTTGATAAGGTTCTCGTAGTTGAGAGTTACGGTGCGCATCTGATTGTAGCTTGAGGGAAGAAGCTGTATCATGTCGTGCCAGTACGCCTTGTCCTTGGTGTCTATGAACTTTACTCTCACGTCTTCGAGATACGCAATAAGGCTGTCGAGGCAGGCGAGGGCGCCGTCTGACATCTTATCATGACTGAAATCGTCTCTCTCGAAGGGCTTGGAATGGATCTTGTGCATGGTGCTTGTGGAGTTGGCAACGGTACCCACCTTGTAGGTGTCAAACTCCTTCCACCAATAAAGGGGAGCTGTGATATCCACGGAAACGAATATCTGACGGATGAATTTTCTGTGGTCGGGACCTGCAATTACAAGTCTCTTACCGAAGGCAAGGTCAGCCTCGCCCATGACGAATTTCCCGGTCTCATCATAGTAGCTGTCACTTTTTGCCCAGCTGTTCATGGGGTTTCTCGCCCCTCTGATAGCGTTGTCAAAGTTCATTGTGGCGGAACGTTCAAGCTTTATCATAACGAATCTCCATATAGTATTATTTGTTACTGCCATTATAACAAAATACAATTAAAAATTCAAGTGAAAACACAAAAAAACGGGTGATGGAGCCAAGACACTATAAAAAACCTTTACTTTCGGGATATTATGTGATATAATAAAACAGACTATAATGCCGTATTATGTGTATGCGGCGATAAGATCAAAGAGAGGGCAGTAAAATGAAGATTCCCGTGATAAACCCGGGGGACACCCTTGAAATGAAAAAGAATCACCCGTGTGGAGCTAATCTTTTCACAGTTATGAGGGTAGGCTCGGACGTGCGTATCATCTGCAAGACTTGCGGAAGAGACATGACCATACCCCGTGAAAAGCTTGAAAGGGCTATAAAGAAGATACGTCCCGCAGGTGAGTCTGACGTAAAATAAATTTTCTTCACAAAGACATATTAGTATTGGAGTAAAATATGGAAAACTTAGAAAATGCAAACGTATCTGCGGCTGCAGACGAAGTAGTCGCTGCCTCAGATGAAGTAAACGACGTCGCAGTGACAGAGTGCGCGGTGGAATACGATGATTTCGATTCTGACGCGGAATTTGATCTGGACTTCGAGTCGAGACGTGACAAAATTAAAAATCCCGTGAGACGCTTCCTTTTCGGTAAAAAGTACATAGGCTTTGCTTTCCTTGTACCCGCTGTGCTGATGGCACTTATCTATGTTGCCCTTGGAGTATGGCCCGTGGGCGAGCGTTCGGCTCTTGTTCTTGACCTTAACGCGCAGTACGTGTACTATATCGAAAAGTTCCGCTCTATACTTACCGAAGGCGGAAGCTTCCTCTACAGCTTTGAGCGCGCCCTGGGCGGTGAGTTCATGGGTATTGTTGCCTATTACGTGGCAAGTCCGTTTAACCTTTTGACGGTTCTGTTCCCCAAGGAATGGATGACCGAGGTGGTTCTTGGAATAATGCTTCTGAAGTGCGGATTCTGTGGATTTAATTTTGCGATCTATACTCACTGCCGCTTTGATAGACGCCGTCCCATCGCCACCCTCATTTTCTCCACCATGTACGCGCTGTGTTCCTTTGCGGTGGTAATGCAGAACAACCTTATGTGGACAGACTGTATTCTGTTGTTCCCGCTGGTGCTTCTCGGTATGGAGAGACTCATCAAGTACGGTAAATATAAGCTGTATACGCTGACACTTGCTCTTGCTATTCTCTCCAACTTCTACATCGGATATATGATGTGCGTATTCCTTCTCTTCTATTTCTTCGTAAGATATCTTTCCATGACGAATGAAGAGAGAAACCCCCTCGGTAAAAAGCTTCATTTTCTCAGAACGTTACCGAAGATGCTCATCTTCTCCGTTATTGCGGTCATGATCGCTGCGGTGATGATCACAAGTGCATATTATTCTCTCAGCTTCGGTAAGCTTGAGTTCTCCGAACCCAACTTCGAGCCGAGACAGCTTTACGATTTCAGCCACATCATATCAAAACTCTTCTTCGGTACCTACGATACCGTACGTCCCGAAGGTGTACCCTTCCTTTACGCGGGTATGCTTATGACTCTGCTTTTGCCGCTTTTCTTCATTACACCCGGTATTCCCGCGAGACGTAAGGCTGCAGGCGGATTCATGATGGCATTGTTCGTGGTCAGCATAAATCTCAGTACAGCTGATCTTATATGGCACGGCTTCCAGCGTCCCAACTGGCT
>JAZUBZ010000003.1:0-38593 GCA_045638805.1 Eubacteriales bacterium | reverse complement strand
ACTACGGCCAAAACAAGTCCCACGTTTAAGACAAGCGCTACGATAAATACTTCCGAAAATGTGTATATCCTCCATAGGTATATCCGACTTTTGATCAGATACATGGTGAATATTGAGATCGGGATAATTACCATCATATACACTTTCAAGTGCATCAGTTTACGGAATACATTCTGCTTTAGGACCTTAACTGTCAGCGTACAAAGAATCAGTATAGCTTTAGACCATACAAGATACATAATACGTACTGCAGCAAGGCTTTCCGTGGTTATTGTTATCACAAAAATATGTTCCAGTACCAAAACAGCTATACTGTCTGCAAGTCCTGACAATACAAATGTAAACGAAGAGAAGATCACACGGTTGAACCATGTCATTCTGTAAGCAAAGGACACCAGGAATATCATCCCTAAAGAAATTACAGAAGAATACAAAGTTGAGAGTTCAAGCATTTGTCCCATTGACAATACAGCTGCACAAAGCGGAAACAGTATCCACGTTTTTCTCGACAGGCGTTGATCCGAAGAGAAGTCAACGTAGAGAAACATCGCCGCACTACAGTTGAGTACCGCTTCTAATATAGCATAAATTACGTCAAATGTTTTCATCTTGTATACTTCTCCACATATTTCGCATATTCAATGGAAACATCAGCCTTGCGTCTGACACTCATCATTACCCGTCTGCCATCTTCGAGCACCACCTCAGTTTTCTCAATGCTGCGAATTTTTGCCATGTTTACAAGAAATCCTTGATGCACTTGACAAAAACCCAGTTCTGACAACGCACCGTATACATCAGACAGCCGCTCTCTCGTCTTTACCTCGCCGTTAGCAAGGTGATATATGATGTGCTTGCGTTGACATTCTACGTAGTAGATATCGGATATGGTTAACTTTACTGTTCCATCCGTTGTTTTAACCACGTGGAATGTGTGCATCACGCCAAGTCTCGATTGAGCACGAGTCAAAACGTCCCTCAGCTTACTTTCGTCGCATGGCTTTAGCAGATAATGGAATGCCTCACACTCAAAGGCATCGATTGCAAACTCCGGATAACTTGTTACATATATCAATATCGCGTTGCAATTTAACTTACGTACCGTCTTTCCCGTGTCGATACCGTCAAGTCCCGGCATATCAACGTCGAGGAAAACTATATCAAATTCTTCTCCTTGATTGAGTTTTGATATCAGGTTCTCCCCTGACGAAAACATAAAGAACTCCGGGTCACGAAGAATATCTGTTGCAACACAAATATTCTTTAGCCACGCTCTATCCTTTTCGTTATCGTCACATATAGCAATTTTCATCTTATACCTATCCCTTTCCTGCTTAAAGTATCAAATCAACATTTACGATTCGTTTGATATACAATCTATTATCTTCGACCATTTGCATAAACCACTCCGATAATATTATACCACACTTTTCTAAAAAAGTGAACTGTGCCACCTATACGAATAGGCCGGAAAAATCTACACTTGCGCCAACACAGTTGTTTTTCGTTTTTTTCCATGGTACAATTTATACGTAAAATGTTACTATACAGCAGATATACCCTCATACCGCCCCCGTATAGGAGTATACTGCTGTATGAATCCAAACAAGTGAAAGGAATAATCCAAAATGAGACACGTATTCAAAAGCATAGCCAAATTTATTAAGAGCATATTTGCCACGCCGAAATGGAGGTACATAACTATTGTAGGAATAGTTGTTCTTGCCGTCATAATATCAACGGTAGTAGCCCTCGCGGCACTTAGCAGAGAAAAATCGAATCCGGGAGAAGATCCGATAGAAAGCTACGACAAAATAACTGAAATTGAAATTGGGTTTGATGAAGAAACAACAACGATTAACCGCGATACAGCGGAACCCGAAACAAGTGTAACTACAGATGATAGTACAGTTGCGACCTCTTTTGAGGCAACTGGTACTGAGGACATAACGGAAAACACAGCTGAAAATTCGGTAGTAACGGAGACAGCGCCTAAGGAAGAACCATCTCCTACAGACCCTTCTACTGACAGTGTGCAAACAAACCCAAGTCCGGTTGATACTACCCCTGAGTGGTATTATGACCCTACTCCTGTAGAAACCACAACACCTGTAGAAACCACAACACAAACTGAACAACCTATCCCCCAACCGACAGAGACAACAACGAAGGCACCTGAAACACAGCCCAAGCCTGTTGAAACAACAGCTATGGAACCGGTAAAAGTACCTGTTGAAGACGAAACATATGACAATGTGTATGAAATAATTATCGGTTAGGATGGCAAAGTAAACATATTAAAATATACCACAAACAGTGCACGAAGATTTTCTTTACAATTGCAAATATCAAATTAGGAGACAATAAATGAAAAACATATTTCATTCACTAATGGGTCGACGTGAAAAATCAGTTGCATCGGTCAATATTGGCAGAAAACTCAAACATGTTATTTTTATAGGTATTATAGTCATAACCGCTATTGTTGTAATAGTATCTAAATTACCTAAAACTGAAGAAACTGTACCCGAAGAAGAACCCATAGAATCATACGATAATATAACAGAAATCGAAATTGTTTTTGACGAGGAAACAACGGCTGAATCTATTATAGATATTGATGATTAAACAGCTGAGGAATTAAAAATGCTAATACGATCATACGAAAAACATTTTCCGTTTTTTATTGCTGTGTGGGCATATATGTTCAGAACCTTGGTGATAACTCCAAACGCATTTAGATTCATCGATATTACCGAAATGCTCTTGCCTATATTACTGATACCGATGTGTGCATTTATTCTATATGACAGAACGGAAATAGAGTTGGCTCTTGTGAGTGGAACAAAGACTACAAAGTTGTTCTTTACAAAGATAATCCCGATCATAACGTATACTCTAATACCAAGTATATTTTTTGGTTTGCTGTTTCATAGTGACTCACATAGCCACATAGATCCGGGAATGGTCACCATGAAATCTATACCTGAATATGTGCCTGACAATTACAAACTCTTGACACTTGTGTCTATGGTTATAACCGTTACATTCTTTATTGCACTATACTCGCTTATAAGAGTATTAACGAGAAACTGCTATGTTCCGATACTTATGTGCTTCGGAATAAGCGTAGGATTAAGAAGCTTCAGTGCCGCTATCGTGGCAATGCGTATACCATTGACAACTTGCCTCATTGATCCGTTTATTAATTCTTATTTTATCGGGAATTCAGTACCTAATATCTATGCAGAGAAATTCTCTGAGCTTGTGTCATTAACAAGCGCATGGACCTATAACCGCCTTCTCTTCATAGGAATCAGTACACTATTATTCTTAATCACGTATCTTATCCTCCGCCGCGAAAAGTTACACTGCGGCATAGGAGAATGATAATAAATTGAAAGGAAAAATCAAAATGAAAAAGGTAATTTCAACAATATTGGCAGTAGTGATGCTTCTCACAGCAATCATTACAGTAAACGCAGCGTCATTCAGTGACGTAAAATCATCCGACTGGTTTTATACCAGTGTGAATTACGTAGCCGATAAAGGCATTATGCAAGGTACGTCAAGTACAACATTTGCACCCACTACATCACTTTCACGTGCCATGGGTGTAACTCTTCTCTATAGAGTAGCAGGTACGCCCTCGGTGTCTGGTGTAAATATCCCGTTCACGGATGTTCAGAGTGGACAGTGGTATACCGATGCAGTTAAATGGGCGTACAAGAACGGTGTTGTGAACGGAAAGTCAAGTACAGTATTCGGAACTAACGATAACATCACCCGAGCTGAGTTCGCTACTATCGTCAACCGTTATTCTAACTCCATGAATTACAAACTTCCCGTTAATCGTACCAACTTTGTATCTGACGTTGAAGCTATCCCTTCATGGGCATTTGAAGCGGTAAACGTTATGTTCAAAGCTGAAATTATCAACGGAAAGGATGGTGGTATTTTCGATCCCAGCGCAAATATCACTAGAGCAGAAGCAGCCGCGATGATCGAGAGATTCATGAAAGCTCCTAAGAATGCAGGCTCCGGTACAGTAACACCTCCTGTTGATGACGATCCTGTTCCGACAACGGGAAAGCTTGTAGTTAAAGAGAAAAAGTACGATTACAACGGTGCAAATGTAATGATCCTCAACGTAGAGAATCAGTCCAGTAAAAATCTCACTCTTACAATAACAGCGAAGTATCAGGACGCAAGCGGTAAGACGATCAGAACCGGAACACGAACGATTGAAGGTTTCCCTGCAAACTACAGAAACTATGTTATACTGCAGCCGGGAATCAAGTTTGACAAGTTTTCTTTTGAAGTTAAGGCTACTGCATTTAGCGGTGAAGCACTTATGAAGTATATTTCTTATGTACCTACAACTACTGCAAGTTTGATTCCGTTGGCATCGAGACCTGGGCCAGAATACGGAACTTATCCTCCTGGACAAGAGAGAGCCACAATTGATTTTGACGTTACTTTTACTAATTCCTATGGTTCAGAATTAAAAGCTACTCGTGATCTTGTGTTTTTTGATAATACAGGAAAGATATTTTATATTACCCAATACGGTACAGGTGCTGAGGTACCGAGTAGTCGACACCATATCTTCTGTAGTTATTATGACATTCTATACACTGACTTTAAATTTCCCAGTAATCTTAACGGAGAATTAACGTATATCAGTGGTGTAGTTAAAGCATGGAAATAATATAGTTTAATTTAACGGAGACAAACATGTTTATTAAAACTTACACAACAACAATCAAGCGGATTTTGCGTTCTCCGCTGTTTTGGATGGCACTTGCTGTCGTTGCGGTACTAATTTTTATGAACGCACATGGAGAAATGTATGGAGGCGTCGAAGGGTTAAGTTATGGAGATAGAGATCCAGAATACGTTCTCGGTTATCACAAATACCATGAAATGATGGCTAATCTTCTACGTCATATGATGCTGTACCTTATTCCTTGTCTGTGTGTAGTAGCCGTTATGACGGTAGTCAGTGGAGACTACACTGACAATTTCTTCGAGATAGAAAGATCCGGAGGCGTTAGGAGTGTCTCTTACTTCTTCGGACGTATTTTAGCTATTCTTACAGTTCTTTTAAGTATTACTCTGATATTCAGCTTTTTCAGCGTTAACTATTATTTTTTCACCCGCGGTGGCATTGCAAACTTCACAGCACAACCTGATAACTTTGTTGAAGAGTGGCCGCTCAGTACACTTTGGGAGTACATAGTTGACTCAACAAAGGTCATACTTCGTCTTGTTTTCGGCGGTCAGCTTCCCGTTATTATCCTTTTCACTTCAGTCACCTATGCGTTGGGGGTATTATTTGAAAGCGGAATTATTGCAGGAATTTGTGGAAGCGTTGGTACAGTTCTTGCGTATCTCGGTGCACTTAGATACCAGTGGGCATTCGATAGCGTGATCTACAAATATTTCCTTCCTGCTAAGATCGGACCATACCTCTACCTTTCACGGTATGATACAGTGTTTAACTCACCCAAGTATAATATGCCGAACGGAATGAATTTTTACTTGTCGGATAATTTTGATGCTGTTCTTGTCTGGCTTGCATCAATGCTCGGTTTATCGATTGTGTGTATTGTAATTTCATTTATACTCACACACAAGAGAAAGATCTGACGGAGGTTGTTATGTTTCTACGATCTTTACGCAGATCTTGGCCTTTGATGATAGCGGTCACGTTACTACTTGTGTATTTCACATACTATTATCTTAACGGTCCGCTGATCGTACCGCCGAAGGAGTTCGGGTTCATTGATAGGTCTGAACTTCGAATTGCAGCAATTATGGTACCAATATTTGCGTTTCTCTTGCCGAATAAGTTTGAAATAGAACTATCACTTACTTGCGGTATGAGTACGGCAAAGCTTTTCTGTACGAAGGCGATAACATCTTTCATTTACACGGCAATTCCCTCTTTTGTATTTGTCTTTCTGTACCGCTATATTCCATATGACGGTAAAAGTCCGTGGGTATATGCTATAAACGTACCCGAAGATTACAGAATACATATGGTAATCTCCATGGCAGTGACTTTGTTGTTCTTCTTCTCGCTGATATGCTTTGTTCGTGTACTTTCTCGCAACTGCTACATACCGATACTTGTGGGGCTTTTTGTACATTTCACTACGGAGAATAACTGCAAAGGAATTCAGTCGGGAGCTCGTGCCGTGAAAAACTGCATATTTGATCCATTTATCTCGGTGTACTTTATAGGCGACGATGTACCCAATGCTATCGTTGAAAATCATCCACAGCTTGGACTAATAAGCAACGCTTGGACATGTAACAGACTCATTTTCCTTGGTATCAGCGTGGTACTTCTCGTTATAACGTACATCATGCTCCGCCGTGAAAATCTTCACTGCGGATTCGGTGACTGATAACCATAAAACGTAGGACGGGGGAAACCCGTCCTACTAAATAGGAAGGAATAAACAATTAACGATATTAAAAAGCTAAAAATAGCGGTTGGTGAGATGCTGGATATGCAACAAGTAAAAGCATACGGTGAACAGTAATTATCACTATCTAAAAAACGGAGATAACAATGAAACTTAAGAAAGCCTTATTACTCATACTGTCGGCTGTGCTTCTTATGTCAGTTTTTCCGCTGATTTACGTAACCGGTGCAGAAGACAGCAAATCTTTCGCTGACGTTAAAGAAACAGACTGGTTCTACGGAGACGTGAATTTCGTAGTTTCAAACGGAATAATGAAAGGCACGTCCGACACACGTTTCGCACCTACCACAACCCTTTCCCGTGCCATGAGCGTAACCGTGCTTTACAGAATGGCGGGAGAACCTGCGTGCGCCAGCGTCCCCTATAATTTCACGGACGTGGAAGAAAACTCATGGTACACCGATGCAGTAAAATGGGCTTATTCCTACGGAATCGTCAAAGGCAAGAGCGACACTTCGTTTGCCCCCGCAGACGAGATAACTCGTGCTGAATTTGTAGTTCTGCTTTCAAGATACGCATACCACATGGAGCTTGAACTTCCCGAAATACGCGGAGGTAGCCTCAATGATTCCATGCTCACACCATCGTACGCAAAGCTCTCAGAACAGCTTATGTACCGCGCAGGAGTTGTAAACGGTGTCCCGGGGAATAAATTTGCACATTACGCGAAGATCACCCGAGCGGAAGCCGCTACAATGATCAACAGATTCTGCGCCAAAGCGACCGTACTAGACCCCGATGCGTATACGGACGTTGTGTTTATCGGTAACAGCATCACACAGTCGGGAAACACCCGTGACCATTTTGAAGCTCTTTCAGCAGGTAAAGGCATCAAGGTCCACGACTATTCGGAAGCAGGTGCGTATCTGGCGGATCATTATAATTGGTTTGTGTCCCAAGCAAATTCGCCATACGTCAACACTGTAGAAGAAGCGGAGATCATCATTTTCCAGGAATACGCCGGAGGATTTCCGCAGGTTGGAAATGACGAGGAGCTTTTCAATCTAAGATATGAAATGAACCACCCCGGATTCATGTTCGCTTCGGACAAAAACGTTGTAGGTATGCTCAGAGATATCCTCGGCACCGATAAAGAATATTATTCCTATTCGGCTAACGTTTTGTGCGGTCCCATGCTGGGTGACACCTTTACCGATTGGCAAGGCAGAAAAGTGCCGAACGACAATGAGGTCATACTCCAGATACAGGATATCCTTGAGGAAAAATTCGACCTTCCGCATGTGTTTGTGCCTAACGTTGCGGCAAGCGATCCAACACTTGGCCTTCATTTGCAGAATGATATGTATCCCGACTTAGTACATCCCACCGACCTTATGGGATACTGTATCGCGCTCACTATGTACTGCAAAATTTTTGACGTTCCCGCAACAGAACAAAACAACGGCGCGCTGACTTACGATAAGATCCCCGGTGAAACACAGGCGGAGAAAGACGAGCTGATGCAGAAGATCAAAGCAGTCATTGATGAAAGCCTTGAAATGCAGAAATAAAGTACTGAACAACAATTCAGAAAGGATTATATAGCCATGATCGAAATAAAAAACTTAACTAAAATATACCCCCTCGGCAAGAAAAAAGCTCTTGACGACGTATCATTTGAGATTCCCGAAGGTATCTTCGGCCTCATCGGAAGAAACGGTGCTGGCAAGACTACAATCATGCGAATTATTGCAACCGTAATGGATCAGACTGACGGTGCAATCTACTTTGACGGAAAAGAGCTGAAGTCAAACAAAAAAGAGTTCAGAAAATCTCTCGGATATCTTCCGCAGAGTACTAAACTGATGCCGAGACTTAACATTGTAGAATTTCTTGATTATGTATGTATTATGAAAGGTATCAAAAGTAAGGTTGAGAGAGAGTTAAAGATTGCCGAAGCTATTGAAACAGTCGGCTTGGTTGGTGAAGAAAAGAAACGCCTCGGTAACTACTCGGGAGGTATGCTCCGACGTGCAGGTATCGCGCAGGCAATCATCGATGAACCTAAGGTGCTTATCATCGACGAGCCTACAACAGGACTCGACCCCGAGGAAAGACTTTATTTCCTTAACCTGCTCTCACGTATCGCTGTAGGTAGAACCATTATCTATTCCACGCACATAACTGCTGATATTGAAAACCTTTGTCGTAACATTTGCATCCTTGAAAAGGGACAAGTGAAATATGTTGGAGACAAGTCAGACTTTATTGAAAGTATACGCGGCAAACTATGGGAGCATTCCGGTACACCCGAAGACGAAGCGATGCTCCGCCGCGATGCGATTGTTACGTCAGTTGCTTACGTTGACGGAGTTGCTAAGGTGAGATATGTTGCAGAAGGTCAGCTTACTGATTCTACAGCGGTAGAGCCGACACTGGAAGACGCTTACATCCATGCACTCGGTGGTGTAAAGAGGTAAGTATTATTTCTGATAACAAATAGGAGCCAACCATGAAAAAGTTTATATCAATCATATTAACTATAGTGATGCTACTTTCTGTAGTCATCACAGTAAATGCCGCATCGTTCAGTGATGTAAAAGCATCCGACTGGTTTTATACAAGCGTGAATTATGTAGCCGATAAGGGGATCATGCAGGGTACGTCAAGTACAAAGTTTGCACCCACTACATCACTTCCACGTGCCATGGGTGTAACCCTTCTCTACAGAGTGGCGGGAACTCCCTCAGTATCAGGTGTTAGTATTCCTTTCAACGATGTAAAGGGCGGACAGTGGTACACTGATGCAGTTAAATGGGCATACCAAAGCGGTGTTGTAAACGGAAAGTCAAGTACGGTTTTCGGAACTAATGATAACATCACCAGAGCGGAGTTCGCTACTATCCTCAACCGATATTCTGATTCCATGAATTACAAACTTCCCGTTAATCGTTCAAATTTTGTAACCGACGTAGCAGAGATTCCCTCATGGGCATTTGCAGCAGTAACCGTCATGTATAAAGCAGAGATCATCAATGGTAAAGATGGAGGTATATTCGATCCCAACGCAAATATCACCCGAGCAGAAGCTGCTGCGATGATCGAGAGATTCATGAAAGCGCCTAAGAATGCCGGTACAGAAACAATGCCTCCTGCTGATAACGATCCTATCCCCACAACGGGAAAGCTTGTAATCAAAGAGAAAAAGTACGATTATAACGGAGCTAATATAATGATTCTCAACGTAGAGAATCAGTCCAATAAGAATCTAACTCTTACAATAACAGCAAAGTATCAGGACGCAAGTGGTAAGACGATTAGAACCGGAACACGAACGATTGAAGGTTTCCCGGCGAACTACAGAAACTACGTTGTATTACAACCTGGTATCAAGTTTGATAAGTTCTCTTTTGAAGTGAAGGCTACTGCATATAATGGAGAGACTTATGCTCAGTATTTTTCAATTGCTTCGAACCCGTTTAAGGTATACGCGGCAGGAAACACTGAAGATATGTTTAATCAAAGAGATAATATTCGTGCCTGTGTGTTCACTGAATTTGTTTTGTATTTTAATGGTTCTGCTCGCACTGGAATCACATCTGATATTGTTTTGTTTGATACATCTGGAAACATATATCTTATATACGAATATAATGGCTCATTTGATCCAAGTGAAAAAGTAAATGAATTAAGAAGGTCAAAAACTTTTGATGACATATTAATTCAAAATTTCAAGCTTCCAAATAATGTGAACGAGAATTCACAAATTATATTGGCAATAAAGACTGCTACGCAAAGATAAATGTTAAGTTGTGGTTGAAATTTGATATGTAATAGTTGAGTAAAGAGATATGACTACTGCACGACTACATATGACACCGATGCTTGCATTGGTTCATATGACTTTAACTAAGTAACACTACTGCTATCTCTTGAAAATGCTTTGTACATATAGTGTCACATCGGTGAGGGGGTATGATAAATACATTTCACACCGGTGTGATACTTAAAACTAATTCAACGAAATCTACTGATGTTTCTTAATAATTCAGAGTTGTGTAACGCAATCTTTAGATTTCGTAAATTAGGCCAATAAATCACAGTCATGACGTGATTTGAATATAGTATTATACATCTTAATTACATTTGGAAAACAAATAAGGTACATCAATATGAAAAAAATAATATCGATAATCTTGACAGTAGTGTTGCTTCTCTCCGCTGTCATCACAGTCAATGCGGCATCCTTTACTGATGTAAAATCATTAGACTGGTTTTATTCGAGCGTGAACTACGTAGCTGATAAGGGTATAATGCAGGGTACTTCAAATACAAAATTTGCGCCCCAAGCATCTCTCACTAGAGCAATGGGAGTAACGCTTCTTTACAGAGTTGCGGGTACTCCTTCAGTATCCGGAGTTAGTATTCCTTTCACTGATGTAAAGGGTGGACAGTGGTACACCGATGCGGTTAAATGGGCATATCAAAACGGTGTTGTGAACGGAAAGTCAAGCACGGTTTTCGGAACTAATGATAACATCACCAGAGCTGAGTTCGCTACTATCCTCAACCGATATTCTGATTTCATGAAGTATACACTACCGTCTACTCGTTCAGACTTTGTAAAGGACGTGGCTGAGATTCCTTCATGGGCATTTGCGGCAGTAACCGTTATGTACAAAGCTGAAATAATCAACGGTAAAAGCGGAGGAATATTCGATCCTAAAGCAAATATCACCCGAGCAGAAGCAGCCGCAATGATCGAGAGATTTATGAAAGCGCCAAAGAATGCGGGATCCGGTACAGTAACAACTCCTCCGGTTGATAATGATCCTATTCCCACAACAGGAAAGCTTGTTGTTAAAGAGTAAAAGTACGATTATAATGGTGCAAACGTAATGATCCTCAATGTAGAGAACCAGTCAAGTAAGGATCTTAATCTTACAATAACAGCAAAGTATTTGGACGCAAACGGTAAAACGCTGAAAGCGGAGAATCGAAAGGTCGAAGGCTTCCCTGCAAACTACAGAAACTACGTTGTACTGCAGCCGGGAATCAAGTTTGATAAGTTCTCTTTTGAAGTGAAAGCTACTGCATATAACGGCGAGACTTATGCTCAGTATTTATCTATGAGTCCTAATCCTCTTGAAGTGTATGCGGCCGGCAATGATTTTGACGTAACTGAAGGAAGGGACAAGATAAGAGCATCGGTTAACGCAAAAATACTTTTCTATTATAGTAGTAAGACTTACATAGATATTACTTCAGATTTGGTATTATTTGATACCACAGGGGAAATTTTTCTCATACACAAGTATAATGCGACTTTTGGAGCGCTTAGTGAAAGTGCTGAGTATCTGTGGCACACATACGATGATGTGTTTATCGACGATTTCAGACTTCCGTCCAACGTGAACACAAATTCAAAAGTAATATTAGCGTTGAAAACAGTGAAGCAAAGTGATTATTATTGATATTACTTCTTAATAACATTTGGAAAACAAATAAGGTACATACACATGAAAAAACTAATATCAATCATCTTATCTATCGTAATGCTACTTTCTGTAGTCATAACGGTAAACGCCGCATCGTTCAGTGATGTAAAATCGTCCGACTGGTTTTATACCAGTGTAAATTACGTAGCCGATAAGGGTATAATGCAGGGTACTTCAAGTACAAAATTTGCACCTACTACCTCCCTTTCACGTGCCATGGGTGTGACCCTTCTCTACAGAGTAGCAGGTAAGCCCTCAGTATCCGGTGTGAATATTCCTTTCAACGATGTTCAGAGTGGACAGTGGTACACAGATGCAGTAAAATGGGCGTACAAGAACGGTGTTGTAAACGGAAAGTCAAGCACAGTATTCGGAACTAACGATAACATCACCCGAGCTGAGTTCGCTACTATCCTCAACCGATATTCTGATTTCATGAAGTATACACTACCGTCTACTCGTTCAAACTTTGTAACCGACGTTGCTGAGATTCCTTCATGGGCGTTCGCAGCAGTAACTGTTATGTATCAAGCAGAGATAATCAACGGTAAGGACGGCGGTATATTCGATCCTAACGCAAATATCACTCGAGCAGAAGCGGCAGCAATGATCGAGAGATTCATGAAGGAACCCAAGAACGCAGGATCCGGTACAGTAACAACTCCTCCGGTTGATAATGATCCTATTCCCACAACTGGAAAGCTTGTTGTTAAAGAGAAAAAGTACGATTATAATGGTGTAAATGTAATGATCCTCAATGTAGAGAATCAGTCTAATAAGAATCTTACACTTACAATAACAGCAAAATATTTGGATGCAAGTGGTAAAACGCTGAAAGCTGAGAGCCGTAAGATCGAAGGTTTTCCTGCGAACTATAGAAACTATGTTATACTGCAGCCTGGTATCAAGTTTGATAAGTTTAGTTTTGAAGTAAAAGCATCATCGTTTGGTGGTGAAGCACTGATGAAGTATATTACTTGCGGTAACAATGTTGAAGTAATAGCGCAGCCATCTATATTCGATCCTGCTTTTACAGGGAGAGCCCCCCGTGCGGAGATTATGATAACATATGACATAATAAGTACATATCCTCAAGATATATTTTATAGTGCGAATTTCGTTTTGTTTGACAAATATGGAAAGATCTTTTGGATAGATAATAAAACTCAAGGCACTCATCTTTTAGGCCATTATCCCGATTGGGATACTGGGAAGAAAAATAGATTTTGCACTTATGATGATGTTTTATTCAAGGACTTTACAATGCCGGAAGAATTGAAGGGTAAATGTACTGGTATTGTCGAAATCATCAACATAGAGCATAATGTGAGTGTGCCGTGAGGATGGTCAACATGATAGCTTATTGTGAATTGACCTTTGAATCTAATTATTAGGAACTCAATATTGATATAACAATTAATAATACCTACCAGATATGTGACAGTAGCGTTATATAAATAACAAAAGATTTTTATAATTTCAGGAGAAATGACACCAATGAGAGTAAAGAAACTTGTTAATAATGAACGCTGTAATGTGAAGTTTACATCCGAAAATGCATGTTGATATTATATGGTTACTCGAATCGAAAAAACAAATCAAAAAATCAGAATTTAGAAAGAAAAACAAAGTGAATGAAAAAATCCTTAAACATGAAGAAATAAAACAGATAAGTGCCGTAATCCACGCTCTGGAGCATGGCATTAGGGCTTGTAATAACGAAGAAAAACGACTCATCAAGCGTTTTGTCAGTACTCAAAAGACGAAGCTAAGAGAGTATCAAGAAAAGAACGACGAAATATTTTTTAAGGCATTGGAGTCCTTTGCCAATGAAAAAAGATAAAGCGTTGTTACCTTTTAGGTGAGAGTTAGTAGTTTGGGTTGCTCCACAATCAAAGATACATTTAAGAATATTTACAAAGGAGACTATATCATGAAAAACATCAACCAAAAGTTTATTTCAATCGTGCTTGCAGTTGCTGTTCTTTCCTGCATATGCATTAACATATGCGGACAGGAAGTAATCTTTGGCGATGTTTCGACTAATCATTGGGCATACGAATCAATCAGTAAAATTAACGGTATGGGACATATGATAGGCAGAGGAACGCCGAGAGGTATTGTGTTTGATCCTAATGGTACGATCACCGGATATGAAATTTATATGACACTATGGCGTGTTGCAGGGACACCTGAGCCTATTACCGAAGATAAGCCGTTTATTGAGCTTAACAGTGATATTAAAAGTCAATGGTATACGGATCCCTATGAGTGGACAATGTACAGCGGTATTGCAAATGTTTCGTGGAGACTCGGAGGAAGTGACAGGCCTGAAGGTGGCGAGGCAACCGGACGTATCGGAAGTGCTATTAAGCCTGCAGATGATCTGAAATACGTTATGTCAGATGAATCTTTTGCGCGAAACTATGCTACTCGCACTGACGTGATCTTATCTCTTTACTACTACGTCACAACATATCTTAACGTAGATGTTTCAGCCGAATCGGATATGAGTATGTTTTCTGATTGGGATATTACCAATATAGAAAGTGAAAGTGATAGTCCTTTAACAAAGCTAAATTACGCAAACATCTTGGCGTGGTCGTTTACAGATGAAATGATTCCCGCTTGGCAGTGGGCGGTTGCTAACGGTATTATCAAGGGCTGCGATGACGGAACACTTCAAATGGGTGAGTATGATACTGAAACGAGAACCCAAAGATACGTTACCCGTGCAGAGTATGCCGTGATACTTGAACGGTTTATCGAATATCTTGATACGTTGAATAGTTAAGTTCACCCCAACGTGAAGTAGCCGCGCGGCTACCCACCACACGGCTACTCGTGATTTCTGTTGACCTTACGCATGAGAATGCTTATATTCATGTACTCGGTGGGTTAAAAGGTAGAAATCATATAAAAAGAACAGTAAATCAATGCATTTGCATTGATCTACTGTTCTTTTTAGCTTTAAAAACTAAACAGACATCGATTTTCATCAATGTCTGTTTCATGAAAAATGAACTTTTAAGAGATTTTACTTGATAATTCCGCGATAATACTGTTTTATTCAAAAGGTGTAAAACAGGTGTAAATTCAATTATATACGCCGCAAACGAGACGAAAATCTCTCGTTTGCGGTGTTTTTCTTCTGTTTTCTCTCTTTTTTAGCTTATCACTCAATCAAGCGGCTTCATCGTGGGGAAGAGAAGTACGTCGCGGATAGCCTGAGAATCGGTGAAGAGCATGCACATACGGTCGATACCGTAGCCGATACCACCTGTAGGAGGCATACCGATCTCGAGTGCGTTCATGAAGTCTTCATCAGTGCGGTTAGCTTCCTCGTCACCCTGTGCGAGAAGCTCTTCCTGAGCCTTGAATCTCTCCCTCTGGTCGATGGGATCGTTAAGCTCGGAATATGCGTTACACATCTCCCAACCGTTCATGAACATCTCAAAACGCTCAACAAGCTCGGGATTGCCGGGCTTCTTCTTGGTAAGGGGAGAGATCTCGATGGGATGGTCGGTAACGAAGGTAGGCTGAATGAGGTGCTCCTCAGCAAACTCTTCGAAGAAGAGTGCAAGGATGTCGCCCTTCTTGTGACGAGCCTCAAACTCAACGTGGTGCTCCTTAGCGATAGCCTTAGCTTCCTCGTCGGTGTGGATCTCGTTGAAGTCAACACCTGCGTACTTCTTAACAGCGTCGATCATTGTGATGCGCTCGAAGGGCTTGCCAAGATCCATCTCGATGCCGTTGTAAACGATAGTGGTTGTACCAAGCACTTCCTTGGCAACGTGACGGAACATATTCTCAGTAAGATCCATCATGCCGTTGTAGTCGGTGTATGCCTGATAAAGCTCCATAAGTGTGAACTCGGGATTGTGACGGGTGTCAACTCCCTCCTTACGGAATACGCGGCCGATCTCGTATACCTTCTCAAGACCGCCTACCATAAGTCTCTTGAGGTAAAGCTCAAGGGAAATGCGGAGCTTGAAATCCTCGTCAAGCGCGTTGAAGTGTGTCTCGAAGGGTCTTGCAGCCGCACCGCCCGCATTGGAAACGAGCATGGGAGTTTCAACTTCCATAAATCCAAGTCCGTCAAGGTAACGTCTAATGGAAGAGATGATGCGTGAACGCTTGATGAAGGTGTCCTTCGCCTCGCTGTTCATGATAAGGTCAGTGTATCTCTGACGGTATCTTGTGTCGGTGTTTGTAAGACCGTGATACTTCTCGGGAAGAACCTGAAGGCTCTTTGTGAGAAGGGTGATCTTCTCCGCGTGAACGGATGTCTCGCCTGTCTTTGTCTTGAATACTGTACCAACAACACCGATGATATCACCGATGTCAAGCTTCTTAAACTTCTTGTATTCGTCCTCTCCGAGAGAGTCTCTTGCTACGTAGCACTGGATGCCGCCCTTAAGGTCCTGCACGTTGCAGAAGGAAGCCTTACCCATGATACGCTTGGACATCATTCTACCTGCGATGGAAACTGTCTGTCCCTCAAGCTCGTCGAAATTATCCTTGATGTCTGCGCTGTGGTGTGTCTGATCGTACTTTGTGATCTCAAAGGGGTCGTTGCCGGACTCCTGAAGCTCAGCAAGCTTCTCGCGGCGAACCTTCAGCAGCTCGTTAAGATTCTGCTCGGGCTGAGGAGCGGTGTTCTTGTTGTTATTGTTTTCTGCCATTGTGATTTTACCTTTCTGTCGGTCGATTACTCAGCGTGAGCGGTGGACTTGGAACGCTGTACTGCAAGGATCTTGAACTTGAGCTCGCCGGAGGGAGTCTGAACTGTGATCTCTTCGCCTGCGCCCTTACCGAGCATTGCGCTTCCGATGGGGCTCTGGTCGGAGATCTTACCTGCGAGGGGGTTAGCCTCGTTTGTACCAACGATGTTGTACTCAACCTCTTCGTCGAACTCGTAGTCGAGAACCTTAACGGTAGAACCGAGGTTTACGATATCAGCGCGGATGTTAGCCTCGTCGATGATCTCAACGTTCTTGAGCATCTCCTCGATCTCGGAGATTCTGGCTTCTGTCTTCGCCTGCTCGTCCTTTGCCTCATCGTATTCGCTGTTCTCGGAGAGGTCACCGAAGGAACGTGCCTTTGCAAGGCTTTCCTTTACCTCTTCACGCTTGGTGCCCTTAAGATATGCCAGTTCGTCAACGAGTTTCTGATGACCGTCACGGGTCAGTGTTACTTTCTTTTCCATGTCTTCCTTTATCCTTTCGGTTTCTCTGTGAACTTTATTGTTATTTTGTAAGCGCGTCAAGCGCGGCTTTGAGCTGATTGTCTTCGCTGTCTGTGATCTTGTAGATGTTCTTATCTGCAAGAGCCTCGTCAAGCTCTACTTCAATGTCGGGGGTGATACCTACCTCGTGGTATCCCTCGGAGAAGGGAGGCTTGTACATTCTGTAGGTGATCTTCATTGCACCGCCTGCGTCAAGAGGGAAGGTAGTCTGCATACATCCCTTACCGTAGGTGGTCTCGCCGACGACGGTAGCCTTTTCGTAATCCATCAGAGCTGAGGTGAAGAGCTCTGCGGCACTGGCTGTTGAGCCGTTTACGAGAACTGCCATTTCAAAGTCTTGACAGTTTTTGTCAGAGTCTATCTGTCTTACAAGACTGTCCTTGCTATCGAATATTCTGATGATGGGACCCTTGGGAAGCAGATAGTCGAGAACGTCAACAACTGCGTTAAGCTCACCGCCGGGATTGTACCTCAGGTCGAAGATGAACTTCTCGCATCCGTCCTTTTGCAGTGTTTCCACCGCCTCGGTGAACTGGTCGAATGTTGTTCCGTCAAAGGAGGATATCTTTACGATACCGACCGTTTCGTCAAGGTCGCATACGTGATACATTACGGATACGCCTGTAACTTTAGCTCTTGTAATTCTGAATTCGGTGAGCTTCGTTGTGTCGCCGCCTTTGTATGCGTAGAACACAGCCTCTGTACCCGCGGGACCACGGAGCTTTGCGACAGCCGCATCGTAACCAAGCTCGGAAACGGGAATCTTTTCTTCAGTTGCAAAGGCGATAAGGTCGCCGGGCTGAAGTCCCGCCTCAAGGGCAGGGGAGTCGGGAACTACGTTTATGATCTCGATGCATCCCATGTCTGCGTTGTAGATAACGCTGACACCGATACCCTCAGTCTCACCATCAAGGTCTGCCATGAAGGCTTCAAGCTCTTCGTCGTTGTAGTATGCACCGTAAGGGTCTCCCGTGCCGAACACATAACCCTTAAGAACGTAATCCACAAGGGCGTCGTCGTCAAGCTCACCGACGTACATCTTACGGTAATTCTCATCGAGAGGAACGAGCTTTTCTATGACCTTGTTTATGAATTCATTTGAATCTTCTTTTATCGCGGCACCCTCGCTGTATTTGTCACCAAGCGTACCCACCGTCACAACGAAGGTTATCTGGAAGGTGAGTATCGCAACTATCAGACACACAGCTATGAGAGTACCTATGGAAATTCTTTTTTTCATTTACTGTACCTTATAATACGGCTGTCTCATCAGTGGGGGATCTGTTCCTCGGCGTTTACACACTGACCGTTGATTCTGAACTCAAAGTGTAAGTGGCTTCCGAAGGAATAACCGGTGTCACCTACAAGTCCGATAACGGAGCCCTTTTCAACGTACTGTCCCGCGCTGCAAAGACGTAAGGACATGTGGGCGTAAAGTGTAGCATATCCGTCGCCGTGGTTGATAAGTACGTAGTTACCGTAGCTGTCGTGCCACTGGCTTGTAACTACCGTGCCGCTGTTTGCGGCGTATATGGGAGTACCTGTGGGGCATGCAATATCAGTTGCACGGTGGAATTCTCCTCCGTTGAAAGGACGGTAACCAAAGGGTGAGGAAACATATCCCGTTGTAAGGGGCCACATAAAGCTTCCGTCATTGGAAACACCGGGAGCCGGAGCATAGTTTGTTTCAGGCTGCTTCTGCTGTTCCTGCTGTTGCTGTTGCTGTTGTTGCTGCTCTGCCGCCTGCTGTTTTGCAAGCTCCTCCTGACGTTGTATTTCAAGAAGTGTTTCGGTCAGCTTTGCATCAAGTGCATTTTCTTCAGCCTCAGCCTGGCTTTTGAGAGATTCTGTTAAGTTAACGTTATTCTGTATGGAATTGACTACTGCGTTCTTTGCCGCCTGAAGTGATGCAAGACGTTCTGACTCAGAATCGTAGTATTCCTTGGATTTTTTCTGCTCTGCAAGAGCGGCTTCCTTCTGCTCTCTTGTCTTTTTTAATTCTTCCTTGGTTTCTCTTAGCTCAGAGATGACCTTTTTGTCATAGTCGAGCATGGAGGTTACGTAATCGTACTTGGTAAGGAAGGTGTTAAGGTCCTCAGCACCGAAGATAAGCGCGAGATAGGACACAGTGCCGTCCTCGTGAAGCGCAACCATTCGTTCAAGGAATGCTTTTCTCTGTTCCTCGATCTTCTTTGTGGTTTCAATGTCGCGCTCGGACAGCTCGTTGATCTCATTTTCAAGCTGAGTAATGAGAGTTTTTAAAGTTTCCTGCTGCTGTATGGTGGCGTCAACGTATTTGTCGATAACAAGCTTTTCTTCCCACGCATTGTTAAGCTCACCCTGAAGGGCATCAAGCTCTGCGTGAAGCTGATCCTGTTTTTCCTTGTTTGCCGCGATCTGCTGGTTGATGGACTGGACCTGCGCGTTGTCAACGGATGCCGCAGACGAGGGGGCTATACATATGCAAGCGCAGAAAATGACAGCCGCCAGAGCCAGTGCAAGGGTTCTTTTAAGTTTCATGGTATACCATCCTTTCTCCCCGTTTGTATGAGGGGAACGGTTCGGGTCCTGCTAATGAACGTATGTATAATTTGGTTATATTATAATATATTCATTCGCTCGAACAGAGGCGAATTTCGCCTCTGTTACGTTTTTTGTTAGTCTTTAAGATATTTGCTGAGGGAGATGCTACTACCGATAACACCTGTGATGATACCGATACCGAGTGCTCCGAGAAGAACGTACGTTGAAATATCGGAGAAGTTTATAAAGGTTAGCATTGACAGATCTTCACCTGCGCCGGAAACGATCGCTGAGTAACCGAACTTGACGATGAAGAATGAGCCGAGACCTGCAACGGTACCCATGATAATACCCTCAAAGATGAAGGGAAGGATAATGAACCATGCGGTGGCACCGATGTAGCGCATGATGCTGATCTCTTTCTTGCGGTTGAGAACTGCGATCTTGATAGTGTTGATGATGATGAAGATACTTACAACAAATAGGATCGCAAGGAACCAGAAGAACACGATCATAATGCTATGCTTGATACCCTCGATTTTGTTTGAGAGGTCAAGACTGTTTCTGACTTTTCTGACCCCCTCGATCTGCTTCAGTTCGTAATCAAGAGTGGAAACGCCGTCATTATCCTTGTACTTGATCGCAAAGGAGTCTGACAGGGGGTTTTCCTCATCTGTAATATCACCGTAAAGATCGGGATCTTCTTCCTTGAGGGTCTTAAGCTGTTCGGACTTTGTGGAGTGAGTGACCGTATCCACGTTGTCAAGCTTGTGGATCGCCTCTTCGACGGATTTGATCTCATCTTCGGAAGCGTCCGGCTGGCAGAATACCACGATCTCGTTAAGAGTACCGAGCTTTTCAAGGTTTTCGTCGATATTCAGAACCAGCAGGGAAAAACCGCCGATAACGAGAAGACAGCTGAGAAGTACGGCAATGGAAGCGAAGGTCATAACGCCGTTACGCTTCAGGCTTTTAAGCGCCTCGCCAATGAAGTAAAACAAATTATACCGTCTCATTGAACATACCTCCTACACGGTCGTCGATAACGAGACCGTCCTGAATTCGGATAACTCTCTGCTTGTAGTAGTCAACGAGGGACTGCTCGTGTGTTACGACGATGACAGTTTTACCAAGCTTGTTGATCTTTACAAGGAGATTCATGATCTCAAGAGACATCTGAGGGTCAATATTACCGGTAGGCTCGTCTGCGATGATAACGGAGGGGTTGTTTGCAAGTGCTCTTGCAAGGGCAACTCTCTGCTGTTCACCACCGGAGAGCTCATGGGGGAATGCAGTATGCTTGTCTGACAGGTTTACTGTGTTAAGGATGGCGGGAACACGTCTCTTGATCATCTTGGAGGGCGTGCCGACAACGCGCATCGCAAAAGCAACGTTTTCGTAAACTGTCATATTGGGAAGGAGTCTAAAGTCCTGGAAGACAACTCCGAGCTGACGTCTGTAATGGGGAATCCTTCTGTTGGGGGTAGTTGTAAGATTATACTGACCGACGATGATGTTACCGGAAGTAGCCTTTTCCTCACAAAGGAGAAGCTTCATAAGCGTACTTTTTCCGGCGCCCGAATGACCAACGATAAAAACGAATTCACCGTCGTCGATGTGAAGATTTACACCCTTCAGCGCTACCGTGCCGTTAGGGTAAGATTTTTTTACGTTTCTGAATTCAATCATAACTGTGAAAATACCTTTCTGTCGATGCGCACGGATACCCGCGTGTGGTGTCCGTACGGGACAATTTCCGAGGGAACACAGATACTCGGAACCGTTTTCTGCCTGCACAGCCCGTAGAGAGCCGTGCAGACAAAAATGTTAGTGCTTTTGATAAGCCGCGAAGATAAACGAAGGAGAAGTTACAAAATAAGCGGCGGTCTGTTTCAAAACAGTGCAGGGAAAGCGTGTCGCGTTATTCTCCCTTTACGGAGCCGTATCGAGTTTGCCATCCCTGCTGAGTTTCAGCTATTTAATTCAAGTTTCTGCCTTGTGAACCGGGCGATCAGAACTTAATAGGCTTTGAAACAAGATATCTCTTTACCATGAGAGCGACCTTGAAAGTGATGGCGTGATCAAACTCGCGAAGGTCAAGACCTGTGAGCTTGCGGATCTTTTCAAGTCTGTAAACGAGAGTATTTCTGTGAACAAAAAGCTTTCTTGAAGTTTCGGATACATTGAGGTTGTTTTCGAAGAATGCCTGGATAGTCATGAGAGTCTCGCGGTCGAGAGAATCAAGAGAACCGTTCTTGAAAACTTCCTGAAGGAACATTTCGCAAAGGGTTGTGGGGAGCTGATAGATAAGTCTGCCGATACCAAGGTTTTCGTAGCTGATGATGCTCTTTTCGGTGTCGAATACCTTTCCGACCTCGAGAGCGATCTGAGCCTCTTTGTAGGAACGCGCAAGATCCTTGATGTTATCTACAGTAGTACCGATACCGATAGATACCTTTGCAAAGAATTCGGAGTTAAGAGTGTCTGCAATGTTCTCCGCGATCTTTTCGATCTCGCGGTTATCTGTGCCGGGCTTAACGTCTTTAACGAGAACGATATCCTGCTCGGTCACGCTGATAACATATTCACGGCTCTTGTCGGGGAATATGTTCTGAACCATGTCGTAGGGGAGAACGTCGCTCTTGGAGTGGAACTTAATGAGAAGAACCACGCGAGCCTCTTCGGAATTGAAGTGAAGCTCCTTGGACTTGATGTAGATATCGCTGGGGAGAATATTGTCGAGGATGATATTCTTGATGAAGGAAGCCTTGTCGTACTTCTCATCATAGAGGTTCTTGATGTTTGAGAGGGTCACGGAAAGAACTGTGGACATCTTTTCAGCAAGCTTATCCTCGCCTTCAACGAAAACGATGTATTCCCACTTTGTTCCTGTACCGATGGGTCTGTAGGTGTAACCTCCCGATGTAATAGCATCAGCGGTGTATGCAAGCTCGTCTCTTACACCCTGCCTCATTTCGCCGATCTTTACAAGCTCGCTGCATGCTATGATTACGCCGTTGTCATCAACAACTCCGATGACACGGTCGATGGAATCTCTCATCTGATGGATGATTCCCTGAAACAAACGGTTTGCCATTTACTACTCCTTCCCGATAAATCGCGTACATTAAAATTTTATTGTATATACTATACTATATTCTACATTATTTTTTGGTATTTTTCAATAGGGAAATAAGGATTTTTTATAAAAAAGACGAATTTTTTTGTTAATTTTACATCAAAGCATCTAAATACACTATTTACTGTTAAAAAAATGGTTGATTTTGTCTCTTTTTAACCCTCAAATGCATAGGAAAGACAGGCCAAAACGAAGGGTGCGGCACTCTCCGTGCGCAGAATTCTGCGTCCGAGAGACGTGGCGGAGATTCCTGCAGCGGTCATTTTTGCGGCTTCTTCCTCTGCAAAACCACCCTCAGGACCTATCACTATTCCTACCGTCACGGCATCGGGATGTGCTTCTACCTCTGCCTTGATAGGAGAGTTGCCTTCCTCATAGCAGAACAGCGCCAGGTCAACTTCCCTTATCATTTCCACGGCTCGCTCAAAGGTTACGGGCTCAGTTACCTTGGGTATGATACCGCGTCCGCACTGCTTTGCCGCTTCTTCAGCTATCTTGTTCCAGCGTGCGCATTTTTTTACTCCGTCGGACGCGGTGAGCTTCACCGTGCATCTTTTCGTCATGACGGGGACTATCTCATAAGCTCCGCACTCCACGGATTTTTGAATGACCGTGTCAAATCGGTCACCCTTTGCAAGTCCCTGAAAAACGGTAGCACGATACGGCGGCTCGGTGCGGTTCTTTTCCTTGGAGACAACAGCACATCTTACCGTTCGCTCGTCGATCTCCTCGATGGTACAGTTGTAGTCGAAGCCTTCTCCGTCGCAAAGGGTAAGCTCTTCTCCCGCTCTCATGCGAAGTGAACGTGATATGTGGTGTGCGTCGTCACCTGTCAGCAAAACGGAATCTTCCGTTACAATATTTTTATCAATGAAAAATCTCGGCATATCAAAAATTGCCTTTCGTGATATTTATGCAAGCTTAAAACTGAACTGTCAGCTTTTCGCCGTAAGGCGCCTTGCCGATGACCTTGCCACACTCTTCAACTCTGTATCCGTCACCGTCAAGAAGCACGTCGAACTCATGTCCGAACGCACGGATGCGTCTCAGGTAGAAGTGGTCAAGACCTGTGGGAAGGGTGGGGTTCAGCGAGAATGATGTGGTGCTTTCGGGATCAAGCCTCAGAATACCGTCGGTGAATATCTTGCAGTAGAGCGCGGATTCACCTGACAGATGACGCTTGCCGCCCTCGGGATAAGCCTCAACGGGGTAAGGTACGCGGTCGCCTAAAAGTCTTGTTTCCGAATATTTCAGAAGCTGTGCGGTAGCCTCTTCTACAAGACCCGTGGCAAAGATACCTCTGAGGCAGTAAAGTGTGGAGCGGTCCCATATCGTGTCGCGCTCCTCGGAGGTGCGAAGTCCGTCGGGGGTGAGCATATAGTCGGAAAGGAGCGCCTTTACGGTCTCCTCAGCTCTTGTGTCAATGCCTACGCAAAGAGGCAGGCATATCCATGAGCGTAGAACCTCACAGCCCTCAAAATAGCGGTATGTCTCATAGCCGTGAATGTTTGCGCCGAAGTGACGCTCGATAGCATCAACAAGAGAGTCTGCGCGGCGGCGGTAATCCTCGGCAAGAGCCTTGTCACCAAGCTCGTCCTCAAGCTTTGCCGCCCATCTGTAACCCTGCAGGGCGAGAGAAGCTGTGGAAAGATTTGCGTCTCCCGCAGGGAAACGTCCCTCAAGCTCGTCGCGGTCGGATTCGATTACGCCCTTGTCGTTTGTCTTTCTTCTGCAGTATTCAGCACACCAACGGATAGCAGGCAGAAGGAACTTTGCTGACTCACGGTTTCCGCAGGTGAGGGCAAAGTATGACGCACCGTAAAGATACATAGCGGCGTCTCCTCTGTCTCCCGCGCCATCCCAGATGTCCAAACCCTCTGCGATGACGGAGCAGGGAATTGGTCTGTAGCCGGGACCCATGAAGGGCATGAGCAGACGGTATGCGTTAAGTCCTGCATCAAGGAGTATTTTGTCGCCGGTCAGCGAGTACCAGGGTCCTGCGTATTCGACCTCGTCGTTGCACCATATAGCGGCATAGTAGCTGCGTCCTCCGGGGGAGTGAATAAGGCCGCATTTGGTATCGAATACACTCTCACCCGCGCGGAGCTTTGCGAAAGCAAACTCCGTGTCAAGCACGTCGTATCCCGTGTCAAGCTCCATGGGTTCACGAAGCTCTGCAATGCGGCGAAGTCTTCCTTCAAGCTCGACTTCAGCGTCTTTCGCGTCTCTTTCTTCGTTGACGTAGCGTCCTGTGAAGGTGTTGGCATAGCTAAAGCTCTCTCCTGCGGGGAGCGTAACTTTATCTTTAATGGATGAGGAAACTTCGCACAGGATGATGCCCATGGGACCTTGTACCTCATCGTGAAGGATAACATCTTTTTTGTCGGTATCGAGAACAACGTCACCATCCGATACGTTCGTGACTGTGATGATGTCGTAAACTGCTCTTCCGAAATTAGAAGGGAAGAGGTGATGGGACAGATGAACCTTTTCGCATTCCGTTTCGATTATCACCGTGCCGTCTAAGATTATTTTAACGGGATGCTCCATGATAGCATTCCCGTCAACGTTAAGTGCGGGAATACTCCCTTCTCCGTAAACGATATCGGTTTGGTAAGATGAATTTGTATTGTTGGGATGGGTACGAAGGGTAGGGAATACCGGATGAACGTTGAGGTTTAAAAGTCCGTTTTCAAGCTTCCCGTAGCCTATGATAAGAGACGCCTTAAGTCCCGCCATCTCAATGTCTTCATGATGTGTGTCGGAAAAGTCCCAGGTTATCGCTTTCCCTTTTTCACTTATAGTCCATTTTCTCATATAGTGAATGATCCTTTCGGGAAAAATATTCTCTATAATTTAGGATGTGAATTTCAGTGCTTTCGCACATGAAACGTACATATTAAATATATTATATATCTTTTTGGTTCGTTTGTCAATCTATTTGTTAGTTTTAACTAAACTGAGGCAATGTGGCGAAGCCACACATCATTAGCGAAGCGGCATCATCAGCCTGTTTGCCTTGCAAACAGTTGCGGCATCATTTGCCGAAGGCAAACACCATTAAAAAAACAAGTCCGAAGACTTGTTTTTTATAAAACATGGGCGGGCTTGTAAGCCGGGTTCTGTACGCTTGCGCGTGACTGCCATCTATCTGTGACTTACGTTACCGTAAGCCTTATAGCCACCTGCAGAATGTCGGGCAAACAATGCTCTGCATACGGTGTTGCATCGGATAGGGTTTACATTTGCACGCAGTTACCTGCCGTGCCGGTGAGCTTTTACCTCGCCTTTCCATCTGTACCGTCTGTGTTGCCACAGCTTAGGTAGGCTATTTCTGTTGCACTTTCCCGGGAGTTTCCTCCGGCGGACGTTATCCGTTATCCTGCCCTGCGATGCCCGGACTTTCCTCATGGGGGCACCTTTCGATATCCCTCACGCGGCAGTCCCACCCGCCTAGAATATTATAACGGATAATATCGGAAATGTCAAGAGGGATATGCACGGCTGTACATATCCCTCGCGGAATTATAGTTTTAGTCTGCGCAGTTGATATCGGGGTTTGTGGTACTGTAGAACGTACTTCCCGTTTCAACACCGATGGAGTTAAGGTATGTCAGATAGCGTGAAGTGAAGGGGTAGAACGTTGACTGATCTCCCGTGCGGTCGATCATGTTGTACATGAATTTTCCAAAGTAAGACTCGACAGGATCCATGTAATATACGTTGTTTTTCAGTATCGTACCCTCTGTATTTCCGAGAGCTATCACTCCTGAGAAGATAGCATACTCTGCAGAGTATACGTTTACGTTGTTTTCGTATACGATATTTTCATACTTTGTGGTGTTTGTGCCGTATGAGGTGTACAGGAATGCGCTTCGTCTGTCAGTTCGCACGTCACAGAATCCGTAGCCGTTATTGATAACGTAGTTGTCTGTAAGGAACAGATTTGAAAGCTCACTTCCTTCTTGCTGACCGTGGTTGAAGAACTCAAAGGACAGGTCACATCTGTCGAGAACACAACCGGACGCGTAGAAATTACGCATTACACCGAACATACCCTGTGTGGTAACAGCCGCATCGTATATGTCTTTGAAGTAGCAATCCTTTATGAAGATTCCGTCGCAGGGACCCCAGTTCTGGATGGCGTTTCCGTAGCGTGTACCGTCGTCACCCTGGTATGCACCGCCGATCCACTCAAAGGTGCAGTTTGTGATATAGAGGTTTGAGGCGGTGCCGAAGGCCATAGCGCAGGTACCTGTGTATTTAAACGCAATATTGTCAAAGCGTGCGGGAATTGTACTATGGGTACTCTTCTCATTAAAGCCTACCATTCCATCGGACATTGAAATGTGTATCTCGGCAAATACCTCTCCGGGGTTGCCGTCGCGGCAGTAGAGATAAAGTTCACCCTTTTCGGCATCTCCAATGTACTCCAGATTATTCTTCAGTGAACCGGGGTTTTCAAGTGGTACGTTTCCGCTGAGGAAAGTTTCCTCGCCGTTGGATACGTAGCCGTAATTTCTTGACTTTTTGGAGTTAAATGGGTTGTGTAGATTGCTGGGGATCACCATGATACCCCAAAGGGTCGTGCCGTCCTTCTTAACGAAGGAAATGTTTCCGGGATTGTCGAACACTTCGTAGTCGAGCTTCCATACGTTTTTCCATTCGGTATCAGACCACTTACCCGCAGGCTCATTCATGGGAAGCTCAGCGGTGATGATGGGCTTGGGACCCTCTCCGTAAGCGGAGTAGGCAACGCCTCTTGCTATATCAATATAGTTCATCTCCCCAACCTGAGTGTTAAAGTTGCTTCCTCTTTCAAGGAATACTCCGTCTCCCGGCTTAACAGTGGAAATTATTATAGCACCGCCTGCCTGTACGTTGTAAAGGTTACGGAAACTTGCCCAAGCCTCTTCGGGGGATGTACCGCTATTGCTGTCGTCACCGTTGATGCTTGATATATAGTAGCACTTGCCGGTGATGGTGGCGGGATCAATGTCGTTTGTGCTGTTTATGATATCCTGTGCCTTAGTATTTGCCTCTGCAATAGCAGCTTTAACGTCGGATTCATTTGCATTTTTTACCGGAACGATCTCGCCGTCGTAGCTTTCTATATGCGTCTTATATTTTGTGATGTCAAAATCTTCAGCCGCCTTTTTTGTGGGGAATGCGGCGAAATACAAAATGTCAATATCAGAGCTTGACGTTACGGTGGGGATTATACATTCGGAGCCTAAGTCAAATTTACCGCTTAGGTCGATAATTCCATAGCTGAAGCCCGATACCTTTTCCGATGTAGGCGTGAAGCTTATGTCTGACGTGCCTTTTTTGCTGTCGAATAATCCGATAGACGCGTCCCCTGCGGTGCGGTATGCGATGCGCACAAAGGGATATTCTGCAGGGTCGATACAGGCTATCTTCATATCAAACTCGAAGTAGTAGTCAGCATCTGTCAGCGGATTTATCTCAGGGGAAACAGGGAAGACTGTGCCGTTTGCTCCCGTACGGGAAGATTTACTGATGAAAAACTGCATGTCATTTTCATCATAAGTGACATAGGGATAACCGTTTTCGGACATAACCCCGAGACCTGAGTAGCCAGTATCGAGTGCAGTACCGCCGTAGTAAAGGTCGTATGCTCCCATGAGAACAAAATCTTCACCTTCAACGGTATAGTCGGGATTAATAGCATCTCCAAGTTCAAGCTCACTCAGCATTTCATCAAGACGCATGATGATTGTAGCGGCTGAAGCACGGTTAAGTCCGCTCTTCGGATCAAACTCTCCCGCCGCGTTACCCTTAATGATACCCATCATACGCATGGTCTCAACGGGCTTTACTGCATAGCTTGAAACACTGTCGATATCGGGGAAGCTTGCAGGGGCATCAATGCTTAGCTTGGCGAGGACACCTGTGTAGGTGATATATCGTGAAATGATCGTCGCCATCTGCTCACGGGTAACGGGATCGTTCGGTGCGAAGTTACCGTTGCTGTAGCCTGTGATGATGCCGTTTTCACTTGCCCAGCCAACGTATCCGTTGTACCAGTCAAGCTTATCGGCATTAACGTCGGGATACTTGGAGGTGAGCTTTTCCTCTGCACCATGGAGACGGCCGAGCATTGCCACGAACATTGCACGGGACACGGTGGTGTCAGGCTCGAATATCGTGCCGGCAGTATTTGTTCCCTTCATGATGCCGATGTCGTATACGTACTTTACCGCACTGTAGAACCAATCGGTTTCTTTCACATCACTGAACGGGAGCTTTTCTTCTGCCGGTGTGACTGTCACGAGAAGGGATATCATCATGCACAGCGTCAGAAGAAGTGCGAGAAATTTTTTCTTCATATATTTGTTTCCTTTCCTAATATACACGTTAAATATCAGTAATTTCATTATAACATGGTTTACTATGCTTGTCAACGATTACGTGAATTATATGAGATTTGTGCAAAGTCAACAAAAATCCTCCATGCTTTTTTACACTTGAAATAATTTACAATATGGGAGTTTGTGTAAAAAACTCCGTCTAATATATGGAAACAAAGGAAAGTACAAGCTGCTTTTGATATTTTGGAGGTAAACTATGTTTAAACTAAAACTTATTAAAACTTTATCTGTAATTATTGCAGTATTGTTACTACTTTCACAAGCTGTGATTTTTGCTGAAACTCCCCCTTCTTATCATTCCGTGAAGGGCTTTGAAGAGCTTATGGATTGGATCCGTAATACAGAGGCGGGGAATACCGACGCATGGGGAAGCATGGACAGTTTTATAAATGCAGCCCGCGAGCAGAAAAACATATTAACAGTAAAGTCAAAAAACGAAAACTGTGTTCTTGATGAGATACTCGTTACGTCAAATCATAAGATAATGGAATATTTCTTTACGGTGGACGGAAAGAGATTCGAGGTTGTAATAGAGCTTCCGTCTGCGGAAGGGGATAAGACCCTGAAAGAGAGAATAGAGGCGCTCAACGAGAAGTTTAAGAATGAATACGAGGGGCTCGTCTATACCGAATCGTCTGCTGAGATCGATGGGGAAGAAGTCAAAATATACTATTATGACGGCGGAAGCTATCCCAATAAGACTACCGGAGAGAGCGAGCTTTTAGCTCCGCAGGCAACGTTTGAAATATTTGACTGCTGTGTCAAGTTAATTGGTATTGCTGACCTGTACGGCACAGATTGGGACAGTTCATACTTTAACTGCTTGAAGTTTGAGTTCGGTGTGGAAAACGTTGACTTTAACGTTATGAACGGACCCGTATTTGCGCCTGTATACAAATGGATAAACCCCTTTGACGACGTGAAGGACGGCTGGTATTACGGTGACGTTAAGTACGCTTACGTAAACGGTATTATGAACGGAACGGGAGTTGGTACCTTCAGCCCCGACATGACACTCACCCGCGGGATGTTGGTAACTGTTCTTTACCGAATGGCGGGATCACCTCCCGTAGAGGCTCAGCCAGACAGCGGAGACCTCCCTTTTCAGGACGTTAAACAGCATGAATGGTACACCGATGCGGTAGAATGGGCGTACTACAGAGGCATTATAAACGGCACCTCAGCATCAACGTTTGCGCCCGACGTGCCTGTTACACGTCAGGATCTTGCGGTTGTTTTACACCGCTACATAAAAAAAGTGTTACATGAGGATATCAGCTGTTACTCAGGTATAAAGCAGTTTGCGGATGATGCTCTTGTGGCAGACTATGCCAAAGATGCGGTAAAAGAGCTGAGAGATATAGGTATCATAAACGGCAAAAGCGGAAACGTGTTCGATCCTTTAGGATATGCTGCAAGAGCTGAGGTCGCGGCACTGCTACATAGATTTGCCGAGATGGAACGATGAAATTTATAAACTGTGACTGCACAAGAAAGGACAGTGTCAGATATGAAAACAATTAAAACAATTAAAAGAATATTGGCGGGTATCTTAACAGTAGCAATGCTTCTGTCATGCACGGTGCTTGCGGTTACCGCAGAATCGAAAGCAAAATATCCCGACGTACCCGAGGGAGAGTGGTATACCGAGGCAGTATATGAGATGGATAGAGCAAATATAATGAAGGGTGTCGGAAACGGTATGTTTGACCCCCACGGGACACTTACCCGTGCGATGGCTGTAACCGTTTTAAAGAATCTTTTCGCAGGATACAGTCAGTACGTGAATACCGACGAATATAGAAACGTTTTTGACGACGTTCCCTACGGCACTTGGTACACGGATGCCGTTCTGTGGGCAAATCATTTCAAAATAGTTCTCGGACGGGGGGGCAGAAAATTCGACCCTGACGCCAAGATAACAAGAGCGGAATTTTGTACCATGCTGACCCGTTATTTTGACTATGCGGGGCTGTGGTGCGGGGATTTAGATGACGTGACGGTAGAGGTAACCGACGAAGCCGATATTCCTCAGTTTGCGATGGAAAGCATGATAATGCTCGCAAAGGCGGGTATCATAAACTTGGGCTGCGTGAATGAAAACGGGGATACTGTGGGGCGTGTAATGCCCGACATGATCATCGACCGCGCACAGTGCGCTACCTTTATTTCCCGCGTGCGGGCGAAGACAGCGGTAAAGCTTCCGCAGATGCTGACAAAGCTTGGTATAACTTCGCTTGCCGTATCCTTCTGTGAGGATAATATGCCTAAACCCCAATTAGGTACATACGTTCCCACAACTGAGCTTAACAGAGATTTTGGTATAGTAATGGATTATGTATGTCCTCCGGGTTCTCTGCCTTTGGACATTGACAAAATGAACGTTGAAGTATATATAGATTACAAATACGCAGGCTTTGCAAGATTTGAATTGAAGGACAAGTTATATATTGCTGCGGATGACAACAGTGGTGGCATACTTATCTTCAGCATCGATGAAGATGATGCCATGTCCCTTTACGAATGTATCGTGGAGGACGGTGAAGTATTGATGCCACTGATCGTATTCACCTATGGGGATGAGACCGAGAGCATCGGGCTTCCTGTAAGATTTTATAAAACGTGGTAAAAAACTCTCACGGAGGAGTCGTGAGATGTGAAAAAGGACTTTTGCCAAACGGCAAAAGTCCTTTTTATGATTATATTATATCAAATTAAAACTCAATCTTCTTTACGTCGCCCTTTGTCATCGTAACGTGACCCATCTCGTCGTAACCGAAGTAAAGATCAAAATCGCAGTCCTTGTATGCTTCCATCTCAACGCTTACAAGCTTAGCATCTTCTATCACAGCGGTGATAATAACGCCGTTCTTGGAGCGGAGCTTGAAGGAGTAGTCTCTCCACTTTTCGGGAATGCAGGGAGATACTGTCAGCTTTCCTGCGGAGTCAAGAAGGAACATTTCCTGTACCGCGTCGATAGCGCAGAAGTTTGCCTCAAGAGTTACGGGTCTGTAGTCCCAGTTCATGATGAAGCGGTGCTTGTAGTCACCGTTTGCATGGAATCCGTTGGGCAGACAGAAGTAATTCCAGAACGTGTCAAGGATGTTGTACGCCTTCTCAGCGTTTCTCTGTACAACGTAAAGCTCTGCAAGGAGGCAGAAGGAGTATCCAACGTAGTAGAAGATACCAAGCTCCTCGGTCGCCTTGATGGAGCCGTCGATGATACGCTTTTCCTCTTCGGACTCGTAGCGGATCTGACGGAGAGGGTGGATCGCCATAAGGTGAGAGAAGTGGCGGTGAGACTCGGAAAGTCTCTCGTCGCGGGAGATCTTAATGAATCCGTCCTTATCGATGGGCAGGGGATCCATCTTGGAAAGAAGAGAAGTCCACTTAGCGATGTCTTCCTCATATCCGAGAATACCTGCGAGGTCTATGAGCACCTCAAACACGCGTCTCATAAGAGACAGGTCGTATGAGCTGTTGGGTGTTGCAAAGGACTCGTGGAGGTTGTCGTGAAGCTCGGGAGAAGAGGAGATGGGAAGCACAAGCTTACCCTCTTCGTTTTCGCTTAGTACACACTCAAGGAATATACCGTGCTTCTTGATGAAGGGGTATGCGCGGTCACGGAGATAATCCACATCACCTGTGTAGTAGTAGTGGTCAGCGATCTCGTGGCAGAGCCATGATGTGTTTGTGGGGGAGAGGGAGTACATGGGCCATCCGCCGAGGGGATTACCCTCGATGTCCATAACGGAGGGCAGACAAAGTCCCCCTTCAGCACCGTAGTACTCGCGTGCGAACTTTTCCGCAACCTCTTCAAGGGAGAGCAGATAGTCGATGAAGCATTCGCCTTCCTCGATGTGGTTGGACTTAAGATAGCTGTAGTATGTAAGCTGGGTGTTAAGGTCGTGATGGTAGTCACCCTTCCACGGAGGCAGACATCCGTCGTCCGCGGTCCATACACCCTGAAGGGGAATGGGGAAGAATCCCTTTCTTGAAGCGGAGCCGAGAAGGTAGTTGGTGAAGTACCAGCTCTTCTCAAACAGCTCGTCCCCAATCTTGATAAAGCTCTTTGACCAATAGTCACCCCACCAAGCCTTGTGCGCGTCAAAGTGAGCGCCGTAGCCCTCTGCGAGAGCGGACTCGAGAGATGCCCACGCTTTAGCGGAGATCTCATCAGCATTAGCACCCTTACCTGCGGTGTAAACAGCGAGAGTCTTTCCGCAGAAGGTCTTGTACATGAGGAAGAGACCGTATGTCATAGTGTCGCTGATCTTCTGTGTGAAAGCGATGCGGCGAACACCATCTGTGCAGTCGTTGATCTTGACAGCATCCTCGTAGTGGAGATTCTTGAGGGATTCACGGTCCTCAACGTCAGGCTCGCCGATCTTACCGTACTCGGGGTTTTCGATGGCAAAGGAGCACTTGTCGGAGTTGATTGAGATAAATCCTACCTCGCAGTTTGCGTCAAGGAAGCTCTTAAGAATAACGTCTCCCGCGCTGATGGTAGCCTCGGGCTCTTCCATGTTCAGCTCGGACACAACGTTTGCGTCTACGCCAAGGTCGATAATGATCTTACCTGCGGGGAGCTTTGTGGGGGAGGGTCTGTGATAGGGGGTATCAAAAATCTCATAGATCTCGTCGTGCTTGTAGTTCTTGTAGAGGTCGATGAGACTCTGATAGGTGAAGTCACCGCCTGCCTTCGGAGCGTCGGAGCAGTCCCACATGTCACAGCGGTCGATGCTGAGACGGAGAGCGTCTGACTTGCCCCAGATGAGACATCCGATAGCGCCGTTTCCGAGGGGGATCGCTTCGTCCCATACGGTGATAGTCTTGTCGAATTTCATAAATTTGAAGTCCATAATAATCTCCATTCTGCCTGCGGCTGTGCAAAATAATTAATGCAACAAACACGTGTCGGCAAATATCCGTACATTTACTGTAAGATTTGCAGTATTGCTGTTATAATGATACCACACATTACGCCTAAAATCAAGTGGGAAATTAGGTGCTTTATCTGTAGTGAACCGTGAGGCTCGACTCTGCAAGGTCAACTGCGTTGTGCGCCACTCTTGCGGTGTCCTGAATGCTGAAAAGTCCCTTATTATTTGTGTGGGGGACGAAGAGCGGGAATGCAGAGGACGTGATATCCACTCTCAGACGCTCGCCTTTTTTGATAAGGAGAGCTGACGGGTCAAGCTCAAGCTGAAGGGTAACGTATTCGCCCGGCTTGTAGTCGTCGGTAACGTTGGAAATTTTCGTGATGCTGTCGCGGAGCGCGAAGTCCCCCTCGGGCTTGACAACACCGATTCTTGCGTAGAACGCGGTGTCGGGGCAGTCGGACTTTACGCGGAGAGTAAGTGACATTTTACCTCTAACGTGAACGTCTTCTGCAAATTCGTGGGTGTAGCAGGTGATAACGTCGCCTCTCGTGCCGGGCTTATCCATAAAGGTGGTTCCGCCGAAATTGTTGGAGAGGCCTCCGTTAAAGGGCGCGGGATCGCGGGGATCGTAATCGTACTCTGCCTCAGCACTTCCGAGAGTGAAGGACTTTTTGTTTGCCGTGTCGTAATATCCCTCGCTGTGCCAATTGTTGTCGAACAGCTCGTAGTAGGTGATCTTACCAAGCGGTGCGGGGGGCTCCGTGCCGCGGCGGATATGCTCAAACCATCTCAGGTCAAACTCGCCCATAAGTTCCCGAAGCTCACCGTCATTGAAATGGTACGGCTGATCTTCGGACGTGCCTCCGTGGCTGTATGGGTGAACGACGAATGCGCAGTTTTTCTTTACGTCCTCATCTATCATATCCCACATGGCGTGACCGCCGCCGCAGAATATGTCAAAAAATCCCGTTGTCACGAGCATGGGTATACGAGCGTTCTTAACGGTATTGCGCTGATACATGCCTCCCATGGGAGTGTCCCAGAAAGGATCGTCTCTGTCAGGGTGGAGGAAAGTTTCGTCAAGGACGGGACAGGGTTCACCGAACACCTCTTTTGAATATTCCGTCATCGGGAGTGTGAGAAACTTTTCGGATGAAAAATTCTTGTTCAGGTTACCCTTACGTTTGTATCTGTCCACGTACCATATTCCGTGAAGGGAAGCACGGTAAAATGAATTGAGATAAAGGAAGTTGTAAAGCTCGCAGTCGGTAGCTTCAAGAACTATACCCTTAATGTCTTCGTCATAGGGGGCGTATGAGCATATGACCCATCCGCAGTAACTGCCGCCCGTCAAAAAGATCTCTCCGTTGTAGAAATCCTGACGTCTCACGTAATCAAGGAGCGCACGGCTTTCCTCGTGCTCGTAGACAAACGCGTCGGAGTCGCCCGTACTTCGTCCCGTTCCCTTACAGTCCTGCATGATGAAAATGTAGCCGTTATCCGTCCACTTTGCACTGTTCTTGGCGAAATCCGCGCGCAGCTCGTCGTCATTCATTTCGTTATGGTGCGCCTCGTAGGGGGAGCGCATGATAACGGTGGGGTATTTCCCGGGGGCGTCGGGAGATGCGATGAGCGTAAACAGCTGCTCTCCGTCATGGGGCATATAATCAAATACTACAGCCATGATATCGTCCTTTCGTGTTCAATGAAAATTATCATATGTTTTTATATGCTTTAAATTTTATTTCAAACTATAGAATTTTTCAGTCAGCTTATCCTTGTCGAAGAGATAGTTGTACTGAATGAGAGCGTATTCGCGAAGTTCTGTGAAGTCCTCGTAATCCGAGATGGGGTGGTATTCTCCCGTGCTGTCGATGATACACCTGCCCGTTATAACCGGGAATTTTTCTCTGACGGACAGTAGGAATTTCTGCTCAGCAGTCTTAGGTATTCCCGCCGCTTCTGCAAGAAGGGAAGAGAGATAGTTCATGCTCGTGTCGCCCACGTCACCAAGGGACATTTCATAATTGCTCCAGATAACATACGGTACCTTGTATCTGTTCTCGGAGGTAACGAGATTCTTTTCGTCATATGTAAGGCCTGTCCCGAACAGTATAGGATATGCCACGGAATCGTTGGGCTGGTGATCGCCGAACATGAGGATGACCGTGTCTTCGTCTTTTACCGCGAAATATTCGACAAGCTCCCTGAAAGCCTCGTCGGAGCGTTTGACAAGTGAAAGATAATTTGTCAAAGCTTCGTTGGTTGCAAGGGCCAATGCCTCGACGTCGGGGGTGAAATTACGGTACTGACCGGTGTAACCGCTGTGGTTCTGCATTGTAACTGCGAAAACGAACAGAGGTGTATCCCCTTCCTTTTCCTCATACACGTCAAAGATCTTTGAGTAAAGACCACTGTCGGATACGTAATTTCTGAGATATTCCTTGCCGGCAAAGCTACCGCCCGGCATGTCGGAGAAGTGCATTTCCTCAAAGCCGAAGTATGAGTATACGTCGTTCCTCTTCCAGCCCGATGCGGGATAGGGGTGCATTGCTACTGTGTGATATCCGAGCTCGTCAAGCTGAGATACGAGAGAGGGAGATTCGCTCTTCACAAACTGCTGGTAGGGAATACTTCCCGAGGGGAGATATCCCATCGTCATTCCTGTGAGGAACTCAAACTCAGAGTTGGGTGTGTTTCCACCTACTACCGATGCGTGGAGCGTTCCCTTTACAGTGTTTTTAGTGAGACTCTTAATAAACGGCATGACTTCCACATTGGTTTTAAAATCTGCAAGAGCAGTCATATCTGCAAAGGACTCATTCATGATAACGATGATATTGGGGCGCTTTTTAGAATCCTTCTCGCTGTCTGACTTGTAGGCGGAAGTGATATCTTCTGCGGCTTCGTTACTGTAGCCGTCAGGTTTGTCAACTGTGGCATAACGCAGATTCATTAGGAAGCTGACGGTAAAACCGTTGGTCTTGTAAAGATGACCTGGTGTGAAAAGATAGGGATACAGACGAAAATCGGATATAGCGCGATCTGTCTGCACGTATGAAAGCGCACATACCGAGACTATGCACATGATGCCCGCAAGCACGGGACGTACTGCCTTCCACGGGAATTTTACTCTCACGTTCCATACCACAGCAACAACACAGGTGAGTATGGCGATGGCGATTATCATGAGTATCAGCGGTGTGAGTGTAAGATCGTATCCGCCGAGTACGGTGGACGCGATACCGTAGGATGCGATATCCCACGGGAAAAGGGGAGTTCCGCGGAACTCAAGCGTAAAGTAGCTGATAAGCCCCAGTATCAGGGGAACTGCCGTTATCGTGATAACTGCAGGTGCTGTGCGACCCGTTATGAAAATAAGGGTGAAAAGGGCGATGACGAAAAATGAGATGTTAAAAAGGATAACGTTATCCGACATATCTGCGCCGCCCTTGCCGTTGTTAAGAGGGTTGTGAGTCAAAAACTCAAGCATGAAAAACGCCGCGGGAGGAGAAATCAGTACGGGTACCCACCTGATGAGGGCGGGGATCTTCCCCTTTATAAGCTTTGTCAGTGGCAGAAGCAGACATAGTACCGCGGAAACGTGAGTGATAACCGCGTATTTTGTGTCTGCCGAAATGTCATTTCCGTGAAGCGTAAGGTATGCGATCACCTCGATAAACACTGCAGGGATAATACCGAGGCAGGAAAGGATTACCTTCCATACGGAGGACTTTTTATTTTCTTTTACGTCAGGTTTACGGTGAAATTTCAGTTTAGATATAATTTTATTAAAAGACATATGCAATGTTCCGTTTCATAGTTCTGATTTTACTATCCCATTATACAGTAATACGTTCGTCTGTTCAATATATTTGAATGAAAATTTGATGAAAATCAGATAAAAACAGCAAAAATCTCAGTTCCGATCATCTTTGACAGTTGACAATTGCCGAAGATGTGTGATATAATTTAAAGGTAATAAATCGTTCGTGAAATATTTTATATACATTCAGATTGGAGAAGACGATGAAGTGTCCTTTTTGCTCATGCCCTGAGAGTAAAGTAATCGATTCGAGACCCGTTGAAGAAAACAACAGTATAAGAAGAAGACGTGAATGTCTTGAGTGTCATCAAAGATTTACAACCTATGAGATCGTCGACGTATTCCTGCCCGTTGTTATTAAGAAGGACGGCTCCAAGGAGATATTCGATAAGAATAAGCTTCTCTCCGGTCTTTTGAAAGCTTGCGAAAAGCGTCCCGTAAACGCAGAGGCAGTTGCAGATGAGGTTGAAAGCGAGCTTATAAATTCCTTGAAGCGCGAGATAACCTCCAACGCTATCGGAGATATCGTAATGATGAAGCTTAAAAATATTGACGACGTAGCTTACGTAAGATTTGCATCCGTTCACCGCGAGTTCAAGGATATTGATACCTTTATGCAGGAGCTTGCAAAGCTCAAAAACGTAAAG
>JAZUBZ010000002.1:0-4279 GCA_045638805.1 Eubacteriales bacterium | reverse complement strand
CCAGGTCTTGCCCGTCAGGAAGGCACCGGGCACTCGTCCTGCGGCACAGTAGTTGCGGACGCTTCGGTCAGGCACGTTCCATCTCGCGTAGTCGGATCGTAGCCATGTCGTTCTGTGGGCCAAGGAGTTGAACTGGTGTATTGTCTTCCTAAGACCGCTTGGCCTCCGACTTCCAGGTCTTGCCCGTCAGGAAGGCACCGGGCACTCGTCCTGCGGCACAGTAGTTGCGGACGCTTCGTTCAGCCACGTTCTATCTCGCGGCTATTTCTTTAACGGAAAGATAATTCATAATTCATCACCATCCTGTCGTGGTAATACTATTATATCATATTATCGGCAAAAAAGTCAAATGTATATGTGAAATGAAATGCGGCAACATTGCCGTTATCGGCAATGTTGTGAGAGCTCATACATATCGCGATTGATAAAATGCTAAAATAATTTAGCGTTCGCTATATTTATTGATTGACTTGTGTTGTGCTTTGTGCTATACTGAATACATAAATACGTACACAGAGGTATACTATGGCGACGAGTTATAAGAAGCTTTGGAAGCTGCTCATAGATAGAGACATGAAGAAGAAAGACCTTGCCGCGGCGGCAGGGATCAGCAATTTTACCATAAGCAAAATGAGTGCCGGCAACAACGTAACTGTTGAGATCCTTGGCAAGATATGCGTAGCACTTGATTGTAAGCTTGATGATATTTTAGAGTTTATCCCCGATGAAACAGAGAAAGGAGAAAAGTCAAATGGATAAGAGAAGCTATGAGATTTTTAGCGGAGACGTCCACGTTGCAACGTGGGAGAATGACACCCTTACCGTTATAAACGAGGCTTTACTCCCCCTCTATCTGAAGAAGATACAGAACCCAAATATGTGGCTTGAAACGCGTGCTATTGACAGCCACCGTGCAAACTCCCGCCTTCTGAAAAAGGCTCTACGTCTTGCTGAGAGGGACGACGTTTCTACCGTTATTCACGTGAACGGAGCTACTATTACCGATAACTACTGGATCCGTCCAATCGGTTCGGGCCTGACATATAATGACGTAAAGTTCACGGACGATTACTTTTCAAACCTAGCACTGAAGGGAACGTACAATAGCTTCAATCGTGCGGCTAACAGCAAGCGATCAAAGACCCCCGAGCTTACCAACGTAGGAAGCTTTGAGAAGTGTTGGAAGCTTCGTGACGGCAAGTGGTGGATGTACAAGGTTGCAACCCACGACGAGGCATTCTCTGAGCTTTTCATATATGAGCTTGGACGCTCTCTCAAAATGAATATGGCGACTTACGAGCGTGGGGATAAGTGCGTGAGATCCCTCGATTTTACAGACGGAGCATCGGTGAATTTTGAGCCTGCGTCGACGTTTATGGGTGATAACGAAGATTACCTTGACGTGATCGAGGCGCTGAAAAAACTTTGCCCCAAAGCGATCCCCGATTATATCAGACTTATCTTTATGGACACCATTTGTGCAAATCCCGATCGCCATACAAATAATTTTGGTCTTCTCCGCGATACGGTAACAGGAGAATTTCTCGGACTTGCACCTAACTATGACAATAACATGGCACTCATCTCACGTGGATATCCCGCCAAGGCGAGCGCGAATGATATGCTGATCGCCCTCTTCAATGACGTTATGGACACGCATCCCGAATACAGAAAGTTCATTCCTACAGTTACGGAGGCTAAGGTCAGTGAAGTTATAAGCAAGGTCGGAATGAAAGTCAGAACAAAAGATATTGTAAATATCGTTATGAGCAGATATGAGCTTGTGAGATGAATGAGCAGAAGGTAAAACAATGAACGATACAGAAAAAACAGCACTCCTTAGAGAATTAATATCTTTCAGATTCATGGGCGTTGAGAGTTTTTACGACGTTCTTGAAAAGTGTGATTCCATCAAATCAAATTATGGTGATTACATGATTACCCACCCTATAGACTGTAATGCAGAACTTCTTCGCTTACCTACTGCTGATTACGATTATTGCTGTGCATTGATTACCATGCTGCTCCGAGAGGATTATTTTTCAAACGGAAGCTTTGGCAGACGGTATGCAAACGGTGAAGTTACTCCGATAATAGAAAGAATGATATATCTTCTTTCGGAGAGGGAGGATACTCAATTTGAACCGCCTCTTAAAAGTGACGAGATTACTTCTGCGAAGGAAACCGTATTAAAACAGTATTTCGGTCACAGTACGTTTAGGCACGGACAGGATCAGGTGGTTGACGCAATATTAAGTGGAAGGGATGCTCTTTGTGTTATGCCAACGGGTGCCGGAAAATCTGTGTGTTACCAGGTGCCTGCCCTAATGTTTGACGGTATTACTGTCGTTGTATCTCCGCTTATATCCCTCATGAAAGATCAGGTCAATGCACTATCACAGAATGGAATACGTGCGGCTTATCTCAACAGTTCGCTTACATATTCGCAGTATGTAAAAGCTGTTGACAATATTAGGCGTGGAACTTACAAGATAATATACGTAGCCCCGGAAAGACTGACAGTTTCCGAATTTTTATCCGTTTGTAAAGAAATAAAAATTGATCTGTTAGCTATCGACGAAGCACATTGTATTTCCCAATGGGGACAGGATTTCCGACCGGGTTACCTTAAGATATCGGATTTTGTAAATTCACTTGGATACCGTCCCGCCATAGCAGCATTTACTGCTACTGCCACAGCTGCGGTAAAAGATGATATTGAATATTCGCTAAAACTTAATGACCCGTATCGTATTACCACCGGATTTGACCGCCCCAATTTGAAATTTGAAGTTATCAGACCTAAAAAGAAGCTTCCTGCTTTGATTGAAATATTGAAAAAACATGCGAATGATTCGGGTATCGTTTATTGTTCCACCAGAAAGACTGTGGAAGGACTTGCAGAGGAGTTGGGGACAGCAGGCTTCAACGTAACGATGTACCATGCGGGACTAAATGATGCCATTCGTAAAAAGAACCAGGAAGATTTTGTGTATGACCGCAAAAGCATAATGATCGCCACAAATGCCTTCGGTATGGGGATAGACAAATCCAACGTCTCTTACGTGGTACACTATAATATGCCTAAAGATATTGAAAGTTACTATCAGGAGGCAGGACGTGCAGGGAGAGACGGGACAAACGCGGAGTGTATTTTGTTATATAATCCTTCAGATGTTCATACTAATCAGTTTCTTATTGAACGATCTGAACCCAATCCCGAACTTTCAGCTGAACAGCAGGAAGTATTAAAACTTAGAGATTATGACAGATTGAAGCAAATGACGTTTTATTCAACCACAAATACTTGTCTTCGTAATTTTATATTAGACTATTTCGGAGAAAAGTCATCTAATTATTGCGGAAATTGTTCCAACTGCATTACGCAGTTTCAGGATGTTGATGTTACGCTTGACGTGCAAAAGATACTTTCATGTATCAAACGCACAGGAGAACGTTTCGGTAAGAAGATGATTTGTGATATTCTCAGAGGAAGTAAGAACGAGAAGATTCTCCGTATGGGATTTGACAGTCAAACTACCTATGGCTTGCTGAAGGGATATAAAGAAACCCGCGTGCGGGAGATTATTGATTATCTGGAATTTGAAGGATATATTGAATCCTGCGGAAACGATTATCCGACTGTTGCCCTGACGCCCAAGGCGAATGCTGTACTTTTCGGTAATGAGACTGTTGTGATGAAGCAAGCTAAAGAAAAAGAACCTACCGAACGTAAGACTAAAAAGGAAAAGACAACAGAAAACGTTGATCTCAAGTTGCTCGCAGAGTTGAAAACTTTGCGCCGTGAACTTGCTGAGGAAAAGAACGTTCCGGCGTACGTTATATTTTCCGATGCAACTCTTATGGATATGTGCAAAAAACTTCCTACAACCATCGAGGAATTCCTTGGAGTATCCGGAGTGGGAAAGGTAAAGCTTGAGCTATATGGAGAGGTGTTTTTGCAAGTCTTAAAATTACATAGTCGCAGTAGGACAGATGATTTAATTGATTAAAATATAATGACTGTTTGATAAAAAATGATTTATATGTCGCAATAAAATCAATTTCAATAGCTTACTATGGACTGTTGTGTACATGAGATACACTGCTCCTTCCGCGAAAAAGAAAAAGACACACTTTGCACTAGACCCTAAAAAATGGACATTGAAATAAAAAGCCTCTTGTAGTAGAATAAAAGAACTACTACAGGAGGCATTTTTGTATGGCAAACAGAAAGGGAGTAAAGCATTATCCGGAGGAACTGAAAAGGCAAATAAGG
>JAZUBZ010000001.1:0-5570 GCA_045638805.1 Eubacteriales bacterium | reverse complement strand
TGTTGTTATATAAACTGTGCTGTTACTTTGCAGTATATTCTGCTTTATCTGCATCACCCGGCGCGGTGTTTTCGCTGGCGAGAGGGCTGTCTGCGAGGGGCTTCTCACAGAGACATTCGGGATTTCTGCGTCGTACATCTTCTTTAATTATTCTGTAAAACGCCGCGGTGATCGGAACTCCGATGAGCATACCTGCAACACCGAACAGACCGCCGCCTATAGTGACAGCTGCGAGTACCCAAAGCCCGGGTAGACCGATGGATTTTCCAACTACCTTAGGATAGATTATATTTCCTTCGACCTGCTGCAGACAAATGATAAATATGAGGAAGAAGAGAGCCTTCAAGGGGGATTCCGTAAGTATCATCAAAGCACCGATTCCTGCTCCGATGTAAGCACCTGCAATGGGGATGAGCGCGGTGAATCCTATAAGTGCACCGACCATTCCCGCATAGGGGAAACGGAAAATGAGCATTCCCAGCGTACAAAGAACACCGAGGATAACAGCTTCCGTACACTGACCAACGAAGTATCTGTGGAAACACTTGTCGAATATTTTCAGCGTGTACAAAATTCTGTTATTAAGCTTTTGAGGCAGGTAACATCTCATAAGCTTCTTGAACTGATGCTTAAGTCTGTCGCGGTCAATGAGAAGATATACGGTAAAGATAACACTGATAAACGCTGTAACGATACCGGAGAAGATAGAAGTAACGGTGGTGAATATGATATCCACGGCACCGCCGATACCGTTGACAACTACGTTTGATACCTGTGAGATATAATCCTTCCAGTTAATACTTTCAAGCTCTGTCAGAACCTGCGAGGGAACGTGTTCGTTAATGAACTCACTACTGATGATTTTTTCGATGGCGGGAGGTATCTCGGCAATGAGGAATTTGATACAGCTTATAAGTTCGGGGATAACGAGACCGATAACAAGGGATATGGCGCCGAGAAGGGAAATTATAGCAAGTATCATACATGCCGCGCGGCGGGATTTTTTTATGAATTTATTATTTGATTTCGGGAAGTAGTACTTTTCGTAAAAAGACATTAGTATATTGATGATGTAAGCCGCCACGAGACCTATTATTACGGGAGATGCGGCGCCGAATATGGCTTTGATAAGTCCTATAAATCCGGGCCAGTAGTGTATACAAAGAAACAGACCGAAAGCGGTAGCCGCGATGCGTCCGCAGGTCTTCCAGTCAAATTTGATCATGTTTAAAAGTCCTTTCCTTTAAAATTAACCTTCTGTTATTATTATAAGACAAATATATGAATAATTCTACAACGAAATTAGTTTTTATCGGATGAGCGGGGTATTTATCTGATTGACAAACAATACCGTTTGTTATATAATTGGTACGTAGAGCAAAGATTACGGAAAACAGGAGTATGGTTATGGAACTTACTGAAAAAATGATAAAGTCTACAAGTGTATTTGACGGTAAGGTAGTACACCTTTGCGTTGATGACGTAGAGTTACCCGACGGAAACGTAGGTATTCGTGAATACGTGCGCCATATAGGTGCGGTCTGCGTTATTCCCGTTACAGATGACGGTTGCGTTATACTTGAGCGTCAGTATCGTTATGCCGTTGGAAAGGTGCTTCTTGAGATACCTGCGGGAAAGCTTGACAGACCTGACGAGGATATGCGTGAGGCGGCGCTCCGCGAGCTTAGAGAGGAAACGGGCATCGTTCCCGAAGAGCTGATCGATCTCGGTATATACTACGGTTCTCCTGCAATAATGGGCGAAAAGATCGGTATGTTCATGGCACGGGGACTAAGCTTCGGAGAAGATCATCTTGATGACGACGAATTTCTTGAGGTGGTGAAGATGCCTCTTAGTGAAGCTGTGGACATGGTAATGAGAGGGGAAGTACCCGACGGAAAGACGCAGTGCGCTCTTCTTCGTGCGGCGTTTCTGCTGGGTATATAATTTACGCTAAAAACAGTAAAATAATATCGAAAAATATCACATTTTCGGTTGACTTGAGGGACGATACAAGGTATAATTATAGTGTTAAAGTGTTAGTTATACCGTATCGGTTTCGAGTTTTGTCAGGAGGTGAGGATATGCGCAGATCTGTTATCGTAACGGTTGGCGTATGCCTTGCCTTTTTACTTTGTTTGGCTGCCGAGGTTTTTGCATCATCCACGTCGGGTGAGGTCGTATACCGTCAAAATTTTGCCGACGTGTCAAGTCTTGCTTCGGCAGGTGTTTCAGAGGGCACGCGAAATACCGCGTCATCCGAGGTAGCTATCAGAAGCGGATATCTTGAGATAGGTGACACGGCGGGTGACAGAACCTATGTGCTGCTTCCTTTTTATAACTGCTATACAGATTATACAATCCGTTTCACTTTTTCATTCACCGAAGCGATAAGACAGAGCGGATACGTTTCTTTGATGCTTACGAGCAGAGGGGACGCACCCGATAATATAACCGCTGTAAGGATCAAGGCGGACGGCGAGTGCGAGGGATTTTCTTCATTAAGTCAGCGACTTGTTCATGCGCTCAAAAAAGGAGAAGAGATCAGCGTAACGGTTCCCGTGTCGGGCGGCGTGCTTGACAGCATTACCGTATCTACAGGGGGTGTCAGCGAGACGATTGAAATCGATAATATTGTGAACGTAGTTGAGGGAACTATCGGTTTCTGCGTTAGAAACGCCGTTGTTCAGGTCAGCGAGGTTGCTGTGATCGATGGCGTAGGATATGAAAATGAGACGGGTGTTTATGCCGATGTGTCCACATGTACGGATGAGACGCCGTATATGTCTCCCGCAAAATTCGCAAGGGGAGGCGTCAGCCTTTGCAGTGGGCCTGTGATGGCGGCAGAGGAGGTTGAAGCACCTGTGACCGGTGACGTTTCTGTTGCGGTATCGGTAGTAGCACTCAGTATGCTTGTTTCTTTTGTACTGACTTTCAGAAGAAAAAGGATCTATTAAAAGAAAAACAGAATATTAAGAACACTCGACTGATACACGACTGTAACGTGTATCTCCGTGGTGTTCTTTTGTTTTCTGTGCCCGATCTGTGAGCAAATAACGTTTTTGGCAGTCTGTGTTGGAGCTTTTTCAATAAAACGGCTTTTTAGCGGTTGGATTGAGTGAGTGCTTGAAGTGAATATTGCAAAATTCACTAAATATTCACAATTAATACCAATATTGTTATTGAAATAAGGTGCGTAAGGTGGTAAATTATGTATAGCATTTAGCACTCGATGTGAGCAAGTGCTAAAAATGCAAATTAAATGTCGGTCAGGGTGATATAAAATGGATCATAACAGACATATAATCAACTATGATCTCAGCGACAGAAAAAAACAGATCCTGAAGGCTATTATCGAGGCTCATATAGAGTTTGGCGAGCCTGTGGGAAGTAAGTATCTAACGTCCCTGGACGTGATCTCCTGCTCGTCTGCTACCATCAGAAATGAAATGGCAGAGCTTGAGGAGCTTGGTTTTCTTGAACAGCCCCACACCTCTGCGGGAAGAATACCGTCGGAGCTTGGCTACAGACTTTATGTTGATTCCCTCGTTGAAAGATACCGCTTAACCGAGGCTGAGATAAGCGAGCTTCAGCGGACGCTGAGAGGGAAGCAGAACGAGCTTGACGCTATCCTTGATACGGCTGTAAAGCTTACCTCAAAATTCACGCACTACACAGCACTCACCATCAAGCCGCGGCAGAGAAGGATCACAATATCCCGCTTTGACGTGATCCCGATAGATGAGCACACCATGGTTCTCGTAATGATTATCGGCAGGGTGGCGAAGACAAAGTACATCTCGTCCGATTATCCCGTTACGTCGGATGCGGCGTTCAGGCTGTCTGCTGTACTGAATCAATATATATCGGGTCTTACCTCGGATGAGATCAGTATGCCGACCGTAATGCTGATGGAAAGAGCTATGGGCGAATACGAATACCTTGTGTCTCCCGTGGTTAAATCCGTTTGTGAGATGATAACGTCCTTTGACGGTGGTGAGCTGAGATTCGACGGTATAAACAGACTTCTTTCATATCCGGATTACTATGATAACGACAGACTCCGTGATATGCTTGAGCTTTTCGAGAGAAAAGACGACCTGCTGCAGGTGCTGTCTGACGGTACTTATGCAAACGAAGGCGACAACAAGGTGAAGATATATATCGGACGTGAAAATCAGGTCAAAATAATGGATAACTCAACGCTCATTTATAAGACTGTAATGCGTGATAACGTGCCGGTAGGTGCTATCGGTCTTATTGGACCCACGCGAATGAATTACGGACGTGCGATATCGCTTATCGATAACATATCCGACAGTGTTTCGCATCTTATAGAATCGGGCGACAGCGATAATACAATGTATTTGAATGGAGAAACAAATGGCTGAGGAAAAGAACTATATCATAGACGATGAAGAACTCGGATGTGATACTGCGGACACAACAGATGAGACCGCAGATGCTACCGAGTGTACCGGAGACGGTACTTCAAAGTGTGACAAGAAGGCAAAGAGGGACTCAAAAGAATCCAAAAAGCTGAAGGCTGGAGCGGAAGCTCTTAAGGTAAAGCTTGCTGAGGCTGAGGCAAAGCTTGAAGCGGCTCAGAATGAGGCGGCTGATAAATATGCAAGACTTGCCGCTGAGTACGATAACTTCAGACGTCGTACCCAGAAGGAAAAAGAGGGAATATACGCGGAAGCGGTTGCCGCAACTATCATGGGTATCGTTCCCGTTATAGACAACCTGATGTATGCTGAGCAGTTTGGCGGTGGTCAGGACAATCCCGAAAAGTTTGCTGAGGGTGTAAAGCTTATTCTTGATAAGCTCCCCGAGACCCTTGAAAAGATGAACGTATCAGTTTTCGGCAAGCCCGGAGACACCTTCGACCCCAATCTTCACAACGCGATTATGCACGTTGATGACGACAGCTACGGTGAAGGCGAGATCACAGACGTTCTTCAGTGCGGTTACAAATACGGTGATAAAGTTATCAGATATGCAATGGTAAAGGTTGCTAACTGATTTCAATATAAATCAATATACAAATTTAAATCAATTAATTTATTTTGGAGGAATAATTATTATGGGAAAGATTATTGGTATAGATCTTGGTACAACTAACTCTTGCGTGGCAGTTTTCGAAGGCGGCGAGCCTACTGTTATCCCCAATCCCGAAGGAGCAAGAACAACTCCTTCCGTTGTAGCATTTTCCAAGACAGGTGAAAGAATGGTAGGTCAGGTCGCTAAGCGACAGGCTATTACCAACCCCGATAAGACAGTTATGAGTATCAAGCGTGAGATGGGTCTTAACTACAAGGTTAAGATTGACGATAAGGAGTACACTCCTCAGGAGATCTCCGCTATGATCCTTCAGAAGCTTAAGGCTGATGCTGAGGCTTACCTCGGTACAACTGTAGATAAGGCTGTTATCACTGTTCCCGCGTACTTCTCCGACGCTCAGCGTCAGGCTACAAAGGACGCAGGTAAAATCGCAGGTCTTGACGTAAAGAGAATTATCAACGAGCCAACAGCGGCTGCTCTTTCATACGGCGTTGACAAGGAAAATG